>JBBSQT010000121.1:0-6336 GCA_038243775.1 Actinomycetales bacterium
AAGGACTAGCCGCCGGACGCGGGTCCCAAGACGGGGTCGCACCGGTCCCGCCTCTCACGCATGCCTGACGCCCCCAAAGCTGCTTTGGGGGCGTCAGTCATGGGTGTGGCTGCAGGCCGGGGCGGGCGGGGAAGCCCTAGGCTGGCAGGGTAATTTAGGCGCCCGGCCCCAGCACCACGGCGAGCGGGACACCCAGTTCGGCTGTTTGCACCTGTGTGGGGATATTGAGCAGGGCGCCCAGTTCCTCGGCGTTGGCCTTCTCGGCGGCGTCACTGTAAAAAATCACGGATGCAACCTGCGGCTGCCCGGCCCAGTTGGCCGATTGCGACACCATCCACCCGTCCCCCGTTATGAGTCCTGCATAGCCGGCAGCCAAACCATCAACGCCAGTTGCATTGAACACGGCGACGGAGGTGCTCTTGTCAACAACTGAGTTGGAGGTGGGCTCCACTGTCGGTTCCGGCGTCGCTTCCTCTGTGGACCCTTCCGTCGGGGTTTCAGCCGGCTTGGTCGTGGCCGCGCCGGCTGACTGCGGTGCAGAGGGCGTACTGGCGGCCGAGCTGGTGACGGCCACTGGCGAGGTGTTGTTGTGGGACAGCTTCGGAATGAGGAAAAACGCGAGCAGCCCAATGCACAGTGCGGCCACACCGACGATCATCAACGGCAGCAATGAGCGTGCCTGCGGCTCCGTCGAGGCCCGGTGAACGCCGTAGCGTGCCGAATTTTCCTCGACAGCGTCGAACTCATCGCGCGGGTAGTTGCTCATTGTGCAGTGCTGTCCTTCTGCGGGGGTGGTGGAAAGACGTCAGTTGCCCAGACGGCGTGCGGATCGGGCTTGTTGACGTGACGTACGTAGTCTACGAAGACGTTTGACCAGCATGGGGTCATAGGCCAGTGCGGCCTCCGTGTCGATCAACGCGTTGAGCACTTGATAATAGTGCGTTGCCGAGAGTCCAAAAAGGTCTCGAATGGCTTGTTCCTTGGCCCCGGCGTATTTCCACCACTGCCGTTCCAGGTCAAGCATCTGTTGATCCCGCGGACTGAGTCCGCCTTCGGAGGGTGCGCCGAACCCGTCCGGGCCGCGCCCGTCCGCAATGGCGTCAGCCACAACAATCCTCCCTCTCATTCACTGCCTGATTGACCGCTCGCAGCGGTCCGCACTGTCCATAATAAGGGTGAATGACAGCTATGTCATTTGGGACAGTGTGCGCACGGCTCTGCACGGCCCGGTTGTGGAGGAATCAACCAGTCCTGTTCCATGGGGAAGAATGGTTCCCATGGACAATACCCCCGACCTCTTCGACATATCCGCTCCTCCCCCTTGGGGCACGCAGGAGCTGCAGGTCCTGAACATCTTGGAGCATGCGCCGCTGAGTCTGCTGGCCGCCGACTGGTCCACCGCGCTCACCCCCCTTGAGCCCGCATTGAAGGCCTTGGGAACCATGCTGGCCAAGGAGTACGACGCCGGGACTCGCTTCCTGCCACCGCCCACCAAGGTCTTGCGCGCCTTGGGCACACCCATGGCGGAGGTCAAAGTCCTGATAGTGGGCCAGGACCCCTACCCGACGCCCGGACATTCTGTGGGACTGGCGTTCTCAGTGGACAAAACAACACGCCCATTGCCGCGCAGCCTGAACAACATTTACAAGGAACTCGCCACGGACCTGGGCATCACCCCGGCAGCCCACGGCGACCTCAGCTCCTGGGCCGGCCAGGGCGTCCTCCTGCTCAACAAGGTGCTCACGGTCGCACCGGGAGCAACAGGTTCGCACCGCCGTCGTGGATGGGAACAAATTACGGAAGCCGTCATAGCCACCCTGGTCGCACGGCGGAAACCCCTCGTCAGCGTGCTCTGGGGCAAGGACGCCCAACGCCTCGGACCGCTATTGGAGGGCACTGCCGTCATTGAGTCGGCGCACCCGAGCCCGCTCTCCGCGTCCCGGGGATTTTTTGGCTCGAAACCGTTCAGCCGGGTCAATAATCTGCTGATAGCTCAAGGTGCCACGCCAATAGGCTGGGAACTTCCCGCGTAAACTAGACTAGTTAGGTCAACCTAACTCGGTGCGAAGATCGTGCCCGCAGGCCGGCCAGCCCGGCGACAGGAGTTCATTGTGACCTCACCCCAGCCCGTATCGGGCACCGCTGTGGCCCCCGCAGTCAAACCCCGCCCCCAATTTTCCCTGCGCGTGCGGCGCACCGAAACACTCAGCCCGCACATGGTCCGGGTCGTTGCCGGCGGCACGGATCTTGCGAATTTTGCGCCCAAGGATGCCACCGACATGTACGTGAAGATTCATTTCCTGCAGCCCGGCGTTGAGTATGCCGAACCTGTCGACGTGTTCGCCCTGCGGGAGACCATGCCGCGCGAGCACTGGCCGGTCACCCGGACCTATACGGTGCGCTGGGTGGATGTGGCCGCCCAGGAAATTGCCATCGACTTCGTGGTGCACGGAGAGGCTGGTCTTGCCGGGCCCTGGGCAGCGGCAGCAGTTCCAGGCGACCGAATCATTTTCTCCGGCCCCGGCGGCGGCTACAAGCCGAACGCGGACGCCGACTGGCACCTGCTCGTCGGCGACGAGTCTGCACTTCCTGCCATTGCGGCCGCCCTCGAAGCGCTCCCCGCCGACAGCCGCGGACAGGCCTACCTTGAGGTGGACACGGCCGCCGACATCCAGTCGATGGAGAAGCCCGACGCCATTGAGCTCACCTGGGTGTTCCGCAACGGCACCGCTCCCGATCAGTGCACTGCTCTGCTGAATGCTGTTGCCAACGGCCCGTGGCATGAAGGCTCCGTCCATGCTTTTGTCCACGGCGAGCGTGAATACATGAAGACAATGCGTGACCTGTTGTTCAAACAGCGTGGCCTGGGCCGCTCCCAAGTGTCACTCTCGGGCTACTGGGCCTACGGCCGCTCCGAAGAGTTCTTCCAGGCGGAAAAGAAGGAGCCCATCGGCAAGATCCTGTAGGCACGCCCCACCGCGCGGCGCCACGAAGGCGCCGCGTCTGGACCAGTGGGATCCGCCTGTCAGCGGCGGCGGTTGCGGCGCCTGTCCCGCACGGTGTTGCTGCGGGTGAACGGCCGGGCCATGTTATCGCCCAGGACCACACCAGCGGCAACAGCCAGAATGACCACCAGGGCGTTGAAAATGCCCACGGTACCCGTCACGGAATCTTCGGGCGTGAGCGTCAGGACAAACATGGCCCGGAAGATCGACAGCCCCACCAGCAGGAAAATAATGGACGGGACAGCCACCACCAGCTGGGGTGCACCCAGCCGCAGGGCAATGACCCTGGCCAGGATCCCAACCACGACGGCGGCCACTGCCGGTGCGAATCGCCCGCCCAGGCCCAGTTCCATGCCGCCGTAGAAGACGAGATAGCCTATCAGCGCCACCACCGCGGTGGGCAGCAGCAGCCGGACGGCCGTTTGTTCGGCAATGCAAATGGCCACGGTGGCCACTACAACCAGCACCAGCACCCCCACCAGCGGCGTGTTTCCTGTGATGGTTTCGGCAACATTGAGCCTGTCGGCACCAAACAACGCACCCGTCACCAGGGCAACGGCTATGCCGGCCACAATGGCCCCAAAGGAAAGGAACGCGGACAGGAACCTTCCGGCTGCCGTGACGGGGAAGCCATTGATGGCATCCTGCACGGCGGAGACAAGCCTGCCAGAAGGCAGCATCAACAGAATGCCGCCAGCCACCACCACCGACGGACTCAACGGCACATTGACCAGGTAGCACAGCAACGCCACAATCGTAACGATGAACGAGCTGATGGCCGTGACGAAGAAGTCCGGCACCCGCCATTTCCCCAGGACGCGGGAAACCTGGCCAGCCAACAGGATTGTCAGCAGCGCCACCAGCATGCCGAAGCCGGTGCCTCCTATGACACCAACGACGGCTGCCGCAAAAACGGCTTCGGCCACGGACACCATCCACCGGGGAAAGGGTTTGGGCTTCTTAACAATGACATCCAGGCGGCGGTAGGCTTCATCCCGGGTTACGCCGCCTGCAGTAATCTCGGTGACGAGTTCGTGGATCTCCACCAGTCCCGCATAGTTGTTGGTCCAGGACCGCACCACCCGCAGCAGGGTGATGGGCACAGCGTCCCGTGGCGCGTAGTTGATGATGACGGACTGGTTGGTGATGTCCACTTCAATGTTGCGCATCCCCAGGGCAGCAGTCACGGCGATGATGGACGTCTCAACTTCCAGTGCGCCGGCACCGTATCTAAACATGGTTTCGGCCAACCGCAGCGCAAAGTCAATGGTCTTTCGTGAAGATTCCTCCGCCTTGCCCACCTGGATGGTGAAGTGCGCGTAGGGGCTTCCAGCCAGCCTGTCCACGATGGTCATGGGGGCTGTTGGCGGCGCTTCACCCTGCACCAGTTTGCGCAGGACACTTCTGGCAGCCTTGTTGGACTTGGGCAGCGGGACTACAGGGATCAGCCCTGCCATCGGAGCCGGGCCTGAAGAGGACTTTAAGGACGGATCGGGCCGTGGCCGAACTTTCGGGTTGAGCTGTGGGACCGGTCCGGCTGCGCCTGCCCGGTCCTGGTTGCTGGGGGTCTTCGCCATGCACGCTTCCTGTCGCGTTCGTCTCCGCGGTGCGCCGGGATCTGCTGCCGCCGTCCGCCGAGGGTTCTCACGCCGTCGAACTTCTAATAAAACTGTTTTCCTGTGCGGCGCGTATAAAGCTGCCTAAACACCCGCTCGCCTGCCATGCTCCACAATTTATATCGCACCGGGCTCAAGACCAGGTCATAACAGCCGACGAAATCCGTGACAGTTTTGGTGAAACTCGTCTTGAACAGGCCCAGCCCGTGGTGGGGATGCGCGGGGTCCTTGAGCTTGTCCGACGGCGGAGTCCCGCAGAAGTCATACTCAACGGCACCCAATTCCTTCATGTCGTTGATGGCCACCCATTGCACCAGGTGCGAGTCACCGTACTGCTTCCGCTTCTGCAGCGAACCGCCGTCCTTGTACGTGGCCTTCGCGCCGTAGTTGATGACGAACGCACCCACCGAGGCGACTCCGTCCTCATGCACAAAGTAGAAACGGCCCTGGCCCCGGCTGCTGAATTCGGTCCAAAACTGGCGGTAATACTCAAAGTCGCGGGCCTTGGTGGTGGCTTTCGCGGCAATGGTGCCCACCATGAGGTCGTACATGGTCCGCATGGTGGACTCGGTGGGATCCATCCGCGCCACCTCCACCTCTTCACGGATGGCCCGGCGCACCGCGTTGCGTCCGCGGGAGTGCAGGTTGCGCAACAGCTGGTTGGGTTCGGGGGCAATGTCAAGCAGCGCCGTGCTGTCATTGGGCTGCAGGTTGGGTACCTTCACCAGGCCGGCACCGTCCAGCACCGTGCGGGCTTCATCGGAGGCCACCACGTCAGGTTCAATCTTGGCGGCGAACACATTGAGCTTGGCCGTTTTGACGAACACCTTCAAGGCGTCAAGCATCGCCGGAATCTGATGCACCTGGGCAGCATCAGGGCCCTTGATGAGGTACCAGAGCTTGCCGAGAATGGGGAAGGATTTTTCCAGCACCAGGTTGTAGCTGGAGTGGCCGGAAGCTTCAAAAACCACGAATTGGGGATTCCAGCCATGATGCGTCTTGACGGCCGCGAACGCTTCGGATTGCAGCAAATTGCCGCCGTTGGGGTTGGCTGTGACAAGCTCATCCCACTGTTCAATCTCGGCGGCAGTGGCAAATCGGGCAATAAATTCTGGCAAGTGACCCTCAATTACATCGGCTGTTGTTCACTTCCTCCAGTCTACCGGGCAACGATCTCCCGCCTGCACACCAGGCAGCATGCACCCGAACACGGGACGGCCCTCGCAGCGGGTGGCTGGCGTAGGTGGCGTACCACTGTTGCCAGGCGCCACTTTGACTGCCGGCATGGCGCAGCCGGCATGGCGCAGTGGCGCCTTGTCAGATGACTGCCGTGCGTGTAGCAGAAGTGGATTCCCCATGCGCATCGCTAGTCCTTATGCGCATCGCGGGACGCTGGCCCGGGCCCGCCGTCACGGTCCACCAGCGCAACCTCCCAACGACGCGAAAAGCTGTGGCGCGGGCCCCGGACACATTGTCCACGTTCCGCGCCACAGCCCAGGCAACAGCCACAAAAACAGCCGGAGGAAATACAGCGTTGGGGCCAGTACTTGTTGAAGCCAGCAGCACCGGCCCCCACAACTACTGGTTTGCACGCTCCTTGCTTGTCCCCTACTTGAGCGAGCCGGAAGCCGCCGCTGTGAACTCCCCGCCGCGTCCGGCGTCGTTCACCACGGATTGATCTCGCAGATCGGCTTCGATGACATCCGCCTCGAACT
>JBBSQT010000122.1:0-6325 GCA_038243775.1 Actinomycetales bacterium
ATCCATGGTTGCACAGAATAAGGAATATGCACCCCACCCGGTAGCGTTGTCGAGAGCAGAGCAGCAATCCAATAGTTTTCAAGGAGCATTAGACGTGGACTACACCCCCAACCCCGGTTCCATCACCATGTTTTCAACCACCTGGTGCGGTTACTGCAAGCGACTGAAGAAGCAGCTGGACGCCGCAGGCATCGGCTACACCGAGATCAACATCGAAGACGTCCCCGGCACGGCAGAGCTCGTGGAGAGCCTGAACAACGGCAACCAGACAGTCCCCACCGTCTTGTTCCCGGATGGTTCCGCCGCCACGAACCCGTCGCTGAATAATGTCAAGGAACGCCTCGCCGCATAAGTTATGCCAACAGGCGCCCCGGCACCCAGCCGTGTAACCTGTCAGGAACCCCATTGGATGGTCCCGACAGGGACACGGCTGCTCAAGGAGAATGTTTCATGGTTCACAAAGTCAAAGGCGCAGTAGTGCTGGCCAAGAACGCCCCCGTCACCCTGGAAAACATCCTGGTCCCGGATCCCGGACCCGGCGAGGTGCTGGTGGACATCCTGACCAGCGGCGTCTGCCACACGGACCTGCACTACAAGCAGGGCGCCATCAACGACGACTTCCCCTTCCTGCTGGGCCACGAGGCCACCGGCGTGGTCAACACCGTGGGCGCAGGCGTCACGAACGTGGTCCCCGGGGACAGGGTCATCCTGAACTGGCGTGCCGTGTGCGGCGAATGCCGCGCGTGTGCCAGGGGCCAGGCCCAGTACTGCTTCAACACCGCCAACGCCACCCAGAAAATGACACTCGAGGACGGCACCGTGCTCTCCCCCGCACTGGGGATTGGCGCGTTCATTGAGAAAACCCTCGTGGCCGCCGGCCAGTGCACCAAGGTTGACGCGGAGGCGGATCCCGGCGCCGTCGGCCTCCTCGGCTGCGGCGTCATGGCGGGCCTTGGTGCCGCCATCAACACCGGCGGCGTGAAGCGCGGGGACAGCGTCGCCGTGATCGGCTGCGGCGGTGTGGGTGCCGCCGCTATTGCCGGTGCCGCCCTGGCCGGTGCCACCACGGTCATTGCCGTGGACCGCGACCCCCAGAAGCTGGCCGCAGCCGTGGGCCTGGGCGCCACCCACACGGTGGACGCCTCAACCGAGGACGCCGTCACCGCCATCCAGAAGCACACAGGGGGGTTCGGGGCAGATGTGGTGATTGACGCCGTCGGACGTCCCGAGACATACAAGCAGGCCTTCTATGCCCGCGACTTGGCCGGCACGGTGGTGCTGGTGGGTGTGCCCACACCAGAAATGACCGTGGAACTGCCGCTGCTGGACGTGTTTGGCCGCGGCGGCTCACTGAAGTCCTCCTGGTATGGGGACTGCCTGCCCTCGCGCGACTTCCCCATGCTGGTGGAGCTGTACAAGCAGGGCAAGCTGGACCTGGACGCCTTTGTCAGCGAACGCATCACCATCAACGACATCGAGTCTGCGTTCGCGAAAATGGGCGAAGGCTCCGTGCTGCGATCGGTGGTGGAATTCGCATGAGCGCCCGCATTGAACGCCTCGTGACCTCGGGAACTTTCTCGCTCGACGGCGGCACCTGGGATGTGGAGAACAACGTGTGGATCGTGGGCGATGACGCCTCCGTCTATGTGATTGATCCCGCGCACGACGCCGGCGCCATCGCGGCCGCCGTGGCAGGACGCAGTGTCAAGGCCGTGCTGCTCACGCACGGGCACGACGACCACATCCGCCACGCACGCGACTTTGCCGCCTTGGTGGGCGCACCTGTGCTGATGAACCCCGCGGACCAGATGCTGTGGGAGGACATCTACCCGGGAACCACCCCTGACGGGACCATCTGTGACGGCGACGCGTTTGAGATTGCCGGCACCACGCTGACGGCGCTGCACACCCCCGGGCACTCCCCCGGTTCCATCTGCTTCCACGCGCCGGAGCTGGGCACCGTGTTCTCCGGCGACACGCTGTTCAACGGCGGCCCTGGTGCCACGGGGCGCTCGTACAGCGACTTCCCGACCATTGTGAAGTCGATTACCGAACGGCTGCTGTCGCTGCCCGGCGAAACCGTAGTCAACACCGGCCACGGCGATTCGACCACCATCGCGGCCGAAGCCCCCGGCGTCCTGGCCGCAGAGATGTAGGACAGAGCCGTCCTGGCCGCCCAAAACTGCAGCTGATGCGATTCCGGCACCCGGAACCGCATCAGCTGCTGTTTTGACGGCGGATTCCTGATGCGGACCCGCAGGAACGCGCCCGCAAAATCGATCCGTGAGAAAAGGCCGCTTAGATCCAGCCACTTAGAACCTGTCGAAGTGCCGTTCACTCACGGATGGATTTGCGTCGGCTGCCGTCGCAGACAGAATCATGGGAATGGGGGCTGGAAGGCCGGATCGGGCGGCTCGGACTGGTTCACGGCATGGTTCAGGGTCGGCCCCGGCTCTCTCGCGGCTGGTTCAGCCGGGGTTCAAGTGTGGTGCAGCTCGGTGTGCTGGGCGTAGGCCGCCAGGACGGCAGCCTCCACGGCATCGACGGTAATGCCAGGGAGCAGATCCTCGGCGGCGCCGGCCGTGGCCGGATCCCAGTCCAGGCCAAGTGCCGAGTAAGTCTCGGTGAGCACGTGGCGGATGGGCGCCGAGTTCTCCACCACGATGACCGAGCTGAACAGCCACGCCCCGGACACCACGCGCTGGGCCGTGCCGATGAGCTTGGTGCTGAAGGTGCCGTTGCGGCCGTACACGCTGAATTCGCCCGGACAGTATTCACCCGGGATCTCCCCGACACCCGCATCGAGGCCCAGGGAACGCAGCGCACCGGCAAACAACACGCCAAAATAGCCGAAGCGGGCCTTAGCCCCGGCGATGGCGTCGTCCTCGCGCTGAAGGTGGTCCACAACCAGGGTGCCCCGGTGGTAGGCGGCGGCCCGGCCCCCGGCACGGCGCACCGCAGGGACAAAGCCGTTGTTCCGCGCTGCGGTTTCCGCTGCGGCGAACCCCGGCAGCTTGGTGTCGCGCTGCCCGAAGGCGACAGTGGGTTCGGGCCGGTACAGGCGCAGCATGGGCTCCCTGAGCCCCGCCTTGACTTCACCGAGCAGGTCCAGTGCGTGGTGGAGGTCGGCCTCGGCGCCCAGGCTGGACAGCTGCTTGTGCACCTCCAGCCGCGGCGCCATCCCCACTGTCACTTGCCGGTGGGGTAGGGACGAACCGTCAGGATCTGTTCACTGCGCCCAAACGGGCCCTCGGAGTCGTGCAGCACCGAAGAGGTCAAACCCACCCCGTCGCTGCCAACCGTCACCCGCGTGTCCACACCGAGCCACTCCCCCACCGGGTCGCGGTGGAGGTGGATGGAGAGGTCCACGTTCGGGAACATGTGGCCTCCCGGCGCCGGATCGAGTCGGGCCGAGATGCCGTTGGCGCAGTCGGCCAGGCCCAGGAGCCGAGCCAGGTCGGAGACGGGGGTCCCGCCGTCGACCATGGCAAAGGGAGAATGCAGCCAGGCACTGCCGCGGCCCGGGCGGTGGCCGGGAAGGGCGCGCACTTCCAGCGTCTGGATGAAGCCGCCAGGCCAGGTGCTCATGCCATCCCAGGGCACGGCGTCCTCGAGGGGCCCGATGGGATCGTCCCCACAGGCGGCTGCGGAAGCGGTGTCATTTTTCTGCAGCCGCCAGGCGGTGGCCCGGACGGCAGCTCGGCCCTCCGCCACCAGTTCGGCCTGGATCAGTTCAATGGTTTTCCCGGGCCGCAGGAGGGTGGTTTCAATCGTAAACTCGCCGGCAGGAATCAGGCCGAGAATGTCGAAGTTGATGCGGGCCAGGCGCATGTCAGCCCGGGGCTCGAACTGTTCCAGGACGTGCACCATGATCCCGGCCGCGGAGGCCATGTGCTGTTCATGCGGGTTCCAGGCGCCTTGTGCCTGCAGGGTCGATTCGTAACGGTTTCCGCCCAGCTGGCGGTAGTACGACGTGACCTCAAGCGCTGTGAGTGTTGTGGTGTCCTCCATGGCAACGACTCTACCGCCCGCTGCGCCGGACACCGCAAACCAGCGGCGCCCGGGCTGCGAGGATTACGCCTTGGCGGTGGGGGTGCTGGTGGTGATTTCGGCACCCATGATGGGGCAGTCCTCCAGTGCGCTGTGGTCCAGCTTGCGGGTGCGCGACACCCGGAACAGGTGAAGGCCCAAAACGACCGCACCGGCGGCCAATACCAGCAGGATCAGGGCCAGCGGCGAACCGGCAGCCGCGGCAATGGCGGCGTCGAAGGCCGCCAGGCCGATCGTGGCGTAAATGCAGGCCCAAGCGAGGGAGCCAACCACAGTGGCGGGGATGTAGCGCCGCATCGGCATGCGGCCCAGGCCCGCCGACATGTTCACGGCGGTTTGCACCCCAACTGTCAGGAAGCTGACACTCACGGCGGGGGCACCCCAACGGGCAATGAGCCTCTCCGCCCGCAGGACGGCGGGAGCGTCCATGTACTTTTGCATTTTCGTCTTGCGCCCGCCGGCGGCGAGGCCACGGCCCGCCCAGTAGGTTGCATTGGAACGCAGCATGGCAACGCAAAAGAGGATGAGGAATGCCCAGATGAACGGAAGTGAAATGATGCTGTTCATCATGAGTGCGGGCCACCCCTCTGCTGCAAATAATATAGCCACAGAATGCTGCGCTATTAGTCTTAAGCCCATGGTATCGACAATTGGATAGCTAAGCCTAATCAAAAAGAGGTTGCGCTGGCCACAGCGGCCAGGGAGTGCGCTCCGACGGGGAGAGGCCCGCTCGGTTCGATGTGGCGTCCATGACACGCCGCCCCGCCACATGTGAGTTAGTGCACATTAACCGGTGAAGGCATTAGCATCATCACATGACCACCGATGTCCAGCTCTCCCACACGTCAGGCAGCACCACCACCCCGCTCCTGGAAGACACCATTGGTGCCAACTTCCAGGCCACGGCCGCCCGCTGTGCGGAGCGGGACGCCTTGATCGACAAGCCTTCGGGCCGGCGGTGGAGCTACAAAGAGTTGAACGACGACGTCGACGCCCTGGCCCGCGGCCTGCTCACCGCCGGGATTTCCAAGGGCGCCCGCGTGGGCATCTGGGCGCCGAACGTCCCCGAATGGATTCTGCTGCAATATGCGAGCGCGAAGATCGGCGCCATCCTGGTCAATGTCAACCCGTCCTACCGCGTCCATGAACTGCGCTACGCCGTCCAGCAGTCGGGCATGGCCATGATCGTGGCCCTGCCTGAGTTCAAGGGCTCCGGCTATCAGGGAATGATTGACCAGATTGCACCCGAGTGCCCCGAGCTGAAGTCAGCCGTCTACATCGGCACGCCATCATGGGACGCGCTCGTGGCGGGTGGAGCATCCCAGCCGGCGGACGCCGTCGGCCATGCCATGGCGGAACTGGATGCCGATGACCCCATCAACATCCAGTACACCTCAGGCACCACCGGCTACCCCAAGGGTGCCACGCTGAGCCACCGCAACATCCTGAACAACGGCTACTTCGTGACGGAAACCATCGGCTTCACCGAGCAGGACAGGTTGTGTGTTCCGGTGCCGTTCTACCACTGCTTCGGCATGGTCATGGGCAATCTGGGTTCCACGACGCACGGGGCCGCGATTGTCATTCCGGCCGCGGCCTTCGATCCGGCCGCCACACTGCTCGCCGTCCAGGAGGAACGCTGCACAGCGCTGTACGGCGTGCCCACCATGTTCATCGCAGAACTGAACCTGCCCGACTTCGCCGACTACGACCTCTCCTCCCTGCGCACCGGAATCATGGCCGGCTCCCCCTGCCCCGTGGAGGTCATGAAGCGCACCATGACCGAGATGCACATGGAGGGCGTCTCCATTGCGTACGGCATGACGGAGACCTCGCCGGTGTCGATGCAGACCCAGATGGACGACGACGTGGCGCACCGGACCGAGACAGTGGGCCGGGTGCACCCCCACCTTGAGGTGAAGATCGTGGATCCCGCCACCGGGGAGACCGTGCCGCGCGGCACCACGGGCGAACTGTGCACGCGCGGCTACTCCGTCATGCTCGGCTACTGGAACGACCCCGGGAAGACAGCGGCCGCCATTGACGCCGAGCAGTGGATGCACACAGGCGACCTGGCAGTGATGTTCGAGGACGGCTACGTCAACATCGTTGGCCGCATCAAGGACATGGTGATCCGGGGCGGGGAAAACCTGTACCCCCGCGAGATTGAGGAATTCCTGTACCAGCACCCCGACATTGCCGACGTGCAGGTTATCGGTGTCCCCGACGAACGGTATGGCGAGGAACTGTGCGCGTGGCTGCTCATGAAGCCCGG
>JBBSQT010000123.1:0-6262 GCA_038243775.1 Actinomycetales bacterium
CTTTTCCATGTCTGCGGCAATCCAGCGTGGCGCAGCAGCTGCGCCAGGTGTTCCGTGTTGTTCAGTTCGCGCCAGCCCCACCGCACGGACCCCACGTCCCGGGCCCTGATTTGGTCTTCACGCCTCTTCTCGGCAATGAGCCCATCCGGAAGCGATATGCCGCCGCCCCCATCGGGTCCGAGATATTTTCCGAGACTGTCAAATTCACCGGCGACCCGCTGCTTCGGAAACCAAAAAATCAACCATGGAGTTGCGCCCGTCGTTGAGCGTGGAAGGGTTCCTGCAAGACGGGTGGGCGGTGTTGGAGCTGCCACCCGCAATTCTTCAAGCGTAAGGTGCGGCCCTTGCGGAACATCCGGACCCCGGACCGGCACCTGGCCAAACGGAGATGAGCCGGCGCCCGTGATGATGTTGACCTGGTGGTCGGAGCCCAGCGGCCGCAGGTTTGGCTCACAGTTGGCGACACCGCAGGCAAAGGTGAACTTGTTGATGAGTTCCAACGTTGTGGTGAGCTTGTCAGTGACAGGAAAAGGGCAGTCGTCTCTGTCACGGCGTGAAGTTTCTTCAAAGTGCCCGCAATCCACAAACCCGACAGCAGCGCCGCGCCGGGGCGGCGGAGCACGGGCTCATGGGTGCTCAGCTGCGTGAAGCCCAGCGCGCGCAGCCCGTAACAGTCCTTGGCAGCGGGTTTTGTCCACTGCGCCGCCGAGACGCAGTGGCCGCGGCGCACCCGCACAATCTCGCTCCTTCGCAGGCGGGTGGCCAGGGTGCGGCGGTCCTTGCCCAGCCGGTTGTATTCCGCTGAGCTGATGCGCTGTGGCCTGTTCATGCAGACAACCTTCACAGCTGCGGACACAGGTGCCCAGAGGTCCTGCTGTCAGTGGGGAGAAGCCGGGTCGATGGACCGGCTGTGCAGGAATACCTGCCATAGTGACCCGGTGGTTTTCGCACCCGCTTGACATTGTCGCTGCACGCGCTTTTCACGAAGTACAGCGAAAAACGGCACCGGTCTGAAACACGGCGCGGGGGTCAGGGGCAAAAAGCCGGGGGTCAGCGGGGGACCGAGGCTGTGGCGATCATGGCGTCGGAGTTCATGTCGATGCGCGGACCCACGGAGTGGATGAATTCCCGGCGGACCCTGGCAATGGCTTCGGGGTCGCGGGGGAGCAGTGTGCGCCAACCGCTGCCCATGACCAGGTTCCACGCCATGGACTCATCGACGGTGAGTGTGAGCGGGTGCGTGGAGACGCTGACGTCTTCCAAGCCGCGTTCGGACAGCCACTCGGACAGGGCCCCCACGGAGGCGACCCGTGCCATGTTCTGGTTGGGCAGCGGCACCACACCTTCCAAGCGGGGGCGTTCCTTGACGGCGGCGGCCAGGATGAGGCCGGCAAACGGTTCCAGGGCGCCTTCGACCCAGGTGCTGGTCACAATCCGTCCGCCCGGGCGCAGCATGGATGCCAGGTGTTCCACGCCGGCCTCCATGTCGGCAAAAAAGAACATGCTGTAGGAACAAAGCACGGCGTCAAAGGTGCGGTGGCCCCGCCATTCGGTGACATCGGCCTCCGTCAGGGTGGTGTTGATGATGCCCCGCTCGGCCAGGTTGGCGGCGGCGATGCGCAGCAACCCTGTGGAGAGGTCCACGCCGTCGACGGTGCCGCTGGGCCCTACCGCAAGGGCGGCAGGAATCGTGGACGCACCGGTGCCGCAGCACGCGTCCAGAACTTTTTCCCCCGGCTGCAGAACAGCTGCGGCAACCACGTCGCGGCCCATGGGGTCCCACAGTTTGTCCGACCACGCCTCAAATTGCAGGGCGCCGTCGGTGAAAGCCAGGCCAGGATCGCGAGCGGACATGCATACCTCCAGTAGATGAATGGATCAGCCCAGGGATGGCCCGCCCACGGAAATTAAGCTTGGATCTGTGCCCCGGCAAAACCGTTTTGCCGCCAGGCCTCGAAGACGGCGATGGACGCCGCATTGGCCAGGTTCAGGGATCTCAACGCCGGGAGCATGGGCAGGCGCACCCGGGACGTGATGTGCGGGTCGGCCTTGACCTCGGCGGGCAGGCCGTCGGACTCGCGCCCGAACATCAGCACATCCCCGGGCCGGTACGCGATGTCGGTGTAGCCGGTCTCGCCGTCCGAGGTGAAGGCAAAAACCCGTTCCGGGGCCAGCACATCCCATGCCGCCTGCAGATTTTTGTGGACGGTGACCACGGCAAGGTCGTGGTAGTCCAGGCCGGCCCGGCGCAGCTTGGCGTCGGAAAAGTCAAACCCCAGAGGCTCCACCAGGTGCAGTTCGGCTCCCGTGATGGCGGCCAGGCGGATGGCGTTTCCGGTGTTGCCGGGAATTTCAGGGGTGAGGAATAAGATGCGAAACACGGTTTTTATCCTACCGCTTCCGCATCAGTACATGCCGCCGAGCAGCCGGTCCAGGATGTGCAGGTCCACCACGTTCGGTGCCGGCCCGGCGGCAAGGAAGTGTTTGACCTCGCGGGTGAAGCGTGCGGCGTTGGCAACGTTGACGGTGTTGGAACCGTCGGGATCGGTGCCGCGGGCATAGTCAATAACCGGCTCAAAGAGATTGCCGGTGTTGCTGTGGACGCACACCCATGCCGTGACGTTGCATTCGGGAAAGAGTTCCTGAAAGCCGCGGGTGGCGGCGACCAGCTCCGGCGGGGCCACCACTTTGCTGCCGTGGATCAGGGTGCTGCCGTCCCACCGGAAGGCGCCGTTGGGGACCATCATCGAGCCGATGACGGCCATCCGGTAGCCCGAGACAAGGACGTGGTCCACATATCCGGCCCGGTAGGGGGCGGTCAGGCCATTGACCAGCCTGGCGGCGGGGATGGCCGGGAACACCTGTTGCATGAGAAGTTGCGCCGTTTTCGCTTCACGGGCCAGCCGTGAGGAGGCTCCGAACAGTCCGCGCTTGCGTGGTGCCCCGTGGACCGGCTGTGCCGCGGTGGGCCGGGGCATGATGGGGGCTTCGCCGTCGGCCAGGCTTCCATAGGCAGGAACATACACGGCCGGATCCCCTGCAGCCGGGCGTTCCTCCGGGGCGCGCCGGGTATTGAATCCGCTGAAGCTTCCGTCCGTGCGGGGCGCTGAACCGTAGGCCCCGCGGTGGCTTTCGCGCGCCTGGGCGTGAGCGCTGCTGTTGGCGTCCGACGTCGTTGACCGTCCTGTCGCGCCGTAGGACTTGTCGTAGGCGCTGCGCCTTGCCGGGTCCACCAGCACGTCATACGCCTCGGTGATTCGGCGAAACAGGGCCGGGTCCCCGCCCCTGTCGGGGTGGGCGATTTTGGCGGCCTTGCGGTAGGCAATCTTGACGTCGCGTTCAGTGGCACTTCGTGCCAACCCCAGGACTTGATAGTGCGTGAGGAGCTTCTCGCCCACAGGTGGCCTTTCGCTAGCTGGCTGTGCCAAAAGCTCATTCTAACCGTCCGGGCGACTCACTCGGGACGGACGTAGCGCAGGAACAACATGGAGTCCGCCTTCAGTATCCTGGCCAGCTCCATGCTGTGCGCAGTCTCCCCGGCGGCCCCGTGGGCGATGCGGCCGGCCTGGCCGCCCACGAGCAACGGCGAGACGGTCACGTTGAGCTCATCGACCATGCCGGCCGCTGCGAAACTGCCCAACAGCGTGGGTCCGCCTTCGGAGTGGATGTTCTGGTAGCCGCGTTCCGTCAGTTCGTTGATGAGCCGGTCCACGTCCAGGCTGTCCTCCCCGACATTGACGACGTCGGCCACTTCCGAAAGTGCCCCGCGCCGGTCCTGCGGTGCTGAGGCAACGGTCAAGACCAGCGGGCGCACCGGGGCTTTCGTGAACACCTCCAGTCCGGGGTCCAAATTCAGCGAACCGGAAACAATCGCCAGGGGCGGGTGGGGTGCGAGCCAGTTCTCGTGCCGCCATTGCCGGGCCGTGCTGCTGAGCAGTTCCCCGCCGTAGCCTTCGGCCCGAATGGTTTGGGCGCCCACCACAATCACGTCGGCGGTTTGGCGCAGCAGGGAGAAGACGCGCAGGTCCCACGCGTTGCCAAGCTTGCCGGAGAGGCCGTTCACGGACGCGGCGCCGTCGATGCTGGCAATGAAGTTGAAGCTCACCCAGGGCCGGCTGCTTTTCCGGTTCTCGGGCGGGGGCGCCAGCAGCTCAGCTTCCAACGCCGCAGCGGAAAGAATGGACGCGTCAGGGAAGATCCGTTCCATGGCTCTGTCTCCTTCAGTTTTGCTGTTCCGGACGAACGGGCTCGTTGACGTCTCCCATGTTGTGCTTGAGATAGGCCGGTTCACGCCACCCCATGACCGCCTCCGTCATGCGGATGGCGGAGGCGGAGGCAGCAATGTTGTGCATGCGCAGGATCCGGGCGCCGCCCAGGATGCAAATAACCCCGGAGGCGATGGAGCCTTCCAGCCGTTCCGCCTTGGCCTGGCCGAGTGTTTCGCCAATGAAGTCCTTGTTGGACACGGCTGCCAGGGCGGGGAAGCCCAGCGCCGCAATCTCATTGAAGCGGCGCGTGATTTCCAGGGTGTGCAGGGTGTTCTTGTTCAGGTCGTGGCCGGGATCGATGATGATCTTTTCCGCCGGAACCCCCAAGGACAACGCCAGCTCAACCCTGTCCGAGAGAAACGCCGCCACCTCCGTCACGACGTCGTCATAGTGCGGGCGCGGATAGGCCGTGCGCGGTGCGGCCAACGAATGCGTGATGACCAGGTGCGCACCCGATTCCGCCACCACCGAGGCGATTTCGGGGTTGGACAGCCCCGTGGTGTCGTTGATGACGTTGGCGCCTGCCGCTATGCTGCGGGCAGCCACCTCTGGCAGGAAGGTGTCCACGGAAATGATCACGTCACTGGCCGCGGCCACGGCAGCTATGACCGGCGCCACCCGGTCGCCCTCCTCCTCGGCACTCAGCGCCGGCCCCGGCGCAAAAGGGATGCCGCCAATGTCCACCCAGTCGGCGCCGTCGTTCACCGCCTTGAGGGAAGCGGTGACCGCGGCATCCAGGGCAAAGGTGGCTCCGCCGTCGTAAAAGGAGTCAGGGGTGCGGTTGATGATGGCCATGAGCGCCACCTGCCGGCTGAAGTCGATGCTGCGCGGGCCGAATTCGTGGACCGGGTGAAGCAGCTTCGGTACGTAAAACGGGTTGGCAGGATCTGCTGTGGCGGTGGTGGCGATGGTCCTCATACCCTCCATCAAATAGCCTCGAGCGGGGTTTGCGGGTCAGCCAGCTTGGCCGTGTCGACGGTGCGGCGGGAGCTGATGAGGTCCTTGATGGCGTCCTGGACGTCCCAAATGTTGACGTTCATGCCCGCCACAACGCGGCCCTCCAGCACCCAGAAGGCGATGAATTCGCGCTTTTCCAGGTCGCCGCGGACCACGATCTCGGCATTTTTGGTGAGCGCGGCGAAGCCGGAGTACTCCATGCCCAGATCGAACTGGTCGGTGTAGAAGTAAGGGATGTCATCGAGCACGGCGTCCTTGCCCAGCATTGACTTTGCCGCCACCTTGCCGCCGGCGATCGCGTTGGCCCAGTGCTCGGAACGGGCGTGCGCCCCGGTTACCGGGTGCATCGCGTTGGCCACGTCGCCGGCCGCGAACACGTCTTCCGCAGAGGTGTGCAGGGAGGCGTCCACCTCGACGCCGTTGTTGATGGTCAGCCCGGCGTCCGCAGCAAGGCCGATGTTGGGGACCACGCCGACGGCGACAATGACGATGTCGGCCGGCAGGGTGACACCGGTGGTGGTCAGCACGGAGGTGACCTTCCCGTCGGTGCCCTGGATTTCGGCGGCGCTGGCCGGCAGCTCAAAACGCACGCCCGCTTCCTTGTGCCGGTTCGTGAAGACAGTGCCCAGTTGCGCGCCGATCGCCGCGGACAGCGGCACGTCCTCGAGCCCCATGAGCGCCACGTGGTTGCCCAGCTCGGTGGCCGTGGCGGCAATTTCCATGCCAATCCAGCCCGAGCCGATCATGACCACATTCTTGCCGCCGCCGGTGAACAGCTCCTTCATGGCAACACTGTCCGCCTTGGTCCGGAACGTGTGCACACCGGCAAGGTCGACGCCGGGGAACGGGATGCGGCGCGGGGCGGCACCCGTTGCGAGCAAAACCTTGGCATAGGAAAGAGTGGATCCGGTGGCGAGCGTCACGGTGTGGGCCGACGGGTCCAGCGCGGTTGCCGCCGTACCGGTCAGGACGGTGACGTTGTTTTCCGGGTACCAGTTTTCGGGAAGGGGCAGCAGTGCGTCTTCGCCCTCCTTGCC
>JBBSQT010000124.1:0-6217 GCA_038243775.1 Actinomycetales bacterium
ATCGCCGCCACGGGCGCTGGCTTGTTCTTCGCCAGCAGCCATCTGAACATCCTGGATTTGCTGGTCTTTGTCGGCGCGCTGTGGGGTGCCCTGGTGTTCCCCGTCATCGCCAGCTTCTACTGGGAAAAGGTCACCAACAGGGCCTTCACCGTCTCGGTGATTGTTGCCCTGGCGTTCTTCCTGCCGATCCGTTTTGAATGGGTTGCCCTGACCGGGGCCACCGGCATCGCGGTGGATGTCCTGTCAGTCATTGGCATCGGCGTGGTGCTGGGCCTGATGGCGTTTGGCTTCTTTGGCCTGAAGAGCGCCAAGATCGTGGCCGGCGCCGCGATGGTCCTCTCAGCTCCGTTCGCCATCGGATTCCTGCACGACTACACCGTCCTGTCCGGCTCGCTCGTGGCCTACGCCGTCAGCACCCTCGTGTGTTACTTCATGTGCTTCCGCAACAATGCACGTTTCGACTTCGACAGCATCAAGGAACGCATTGGTGATTTCGACACCCGTGACGAGCCGGAGACCACCACCTCCGAATCACTTCTTCAAGGGAAAGCGTAGGGACCGGACATGAGCGTATTCTTTCTAACCCTTTACATCCTGGCCTGGCCCGTCATTGTCGCCGGCATACTGTTTGTCCTCGGCAGGGCGTTTATCCAGGAGTTCCGGGACGCCAAACGTGATGGCCGACCGCTAATCTAGCCTCGAACAGCTGATCCAGCCTTAAACAACAGACCTCCCACGGCCATGAGAAGCCGTGGGAGGTCTGTTGTTTACATCTGCTCAGACCGGTTGCGCCTATTCGGCGGCGTTCGGCTGGTCCACTGCCTCGCCGTTGCGACGGCGGGTGCGGGTGCGGCGTGCCCGCGGTGCAGCCGCGTCAGCAGGGGCGCCTGCCGAAGAGGCAGAGGCTGCGGAAGTTGTGGGCTCGGTGGAGGATGTACGACGACGGCTCCGGCCGCCGTCGCGCTTCTCACCATCGGTGGCCTCATCACGGCGCTTCTCTCCGTGGCGGGCACCGGAACGGTTGCCTCCGCGGTTTCCGCCCCGGGCACCCTCACGGCCCCCTTCACGGCCCCCTTCGCGGTCTCCGCCACGGCCCCCTTCGCGGGCGCCTTCGCGGTCTCCGCCACGGCCCCCTTCGCGGCCACCCTCGCGGCCGCCGGTCTTGGGGGCGTTGCGCTTGCCGGTCTCGCCCAGGTCTTCAAGGACCTCGGCGTCAATGCCCGCATGGGTGCGCTTGTTGCGCGGCAGGCGGCCCTTGGTGCCCTCGGGAATGTCGAGGTCGGTGTAGAGGTGCGGGGAGGAGGAGTAGGTCTCGACGGGCTCGGGAGCGTTTAGGCCCAGGGCGTTGTTGATCAGCGCCCAGCGGGGCATGTCGTCCCAGTCCACGAACGTCACGGCCGTGCCCTTGTTGCCGGCGCGGCCGGTGCGGCCCACACGGTGCAGGTAAATCTTCTCGTCCTCAACACACTGGTAGTTCACCACGTGCGTGACGTCGTCCACGTCGATGCCCCGGGCTGCGACGTCGGTGGCGACGAGCACGTCGACCTTGTTGTTGCGGAACGCACGCAGCGCCTGCTCGCGGGCGCCCTGGCCCAAATCGCCATGGATGGCAGCCGCCGCGAAACCGCGGTCAACCAATTCCTCGGCAACCTTCGCCGCCGTGCGCTTGGTCTTGGTGAAGATGATGGAGCGCCCGCGGCCGTTGGCCTGCAGGATGCGTGCCAGCACCTCAATCTTGTCCAGATTGTGGGCGCGGTAGATCAGCTGGCGGATGTCGCGCTTGGTCAGGCCCTCGTCCTCGGGGTCAGCCGCACGGATGTGCGTGGGCTGGGTCATGTAGCGGCGGGCCATGGCCACGACCGGGCCGGGCATGGTGGCCGAGAACAGCAGGGTCTGGCGGACGGCCGGGGTGCCTGCAATGAGGGTTTCGACGTCGGGCAAAAAACCCAGGTCCAGCATTTCGTCGGCCTCGTCGAGGATGACCATGCGCACGTTCTTCAGGTTCAGGTGGCGCTGCTTGAGCAGGTCGATCAGGCGGCCGGGGGTGCCGACAATGAGCTCCACACCCCTCTGCAGGGCCTCGACCTGGGGCTCGTAGGCACGGCCGCCGTAAATCGTGGCAACGCGGATGCCGCGGTGCTTCGAGGCAACGGTGAGGTCGCCGGCAACCTGGACGGCCAGTTCGCGGGTGGGCACAATGACCATGGCCTGCGGTGCCCCGGGTGCGGCCAGCTTCTCGAAGCCCTCATCCTTGGGCGAGACGATCCGGTTCAGGGCCGGGATGCCGAAACCAAGGGTCTTGCCCGTTCCGGTCTTGGCCTGGCCGATGATGTCGTGCCCGGTCAGCGCGATGGGCAGCGTCATGGCCTGAATGGGGAACGGGTGCAGGATTCCGGCTTCCGTCAGGGAGGAAACAATCTCGTGGTGGACCCCGAAACTGGCGAACGTTTCCTTTTCTTCCTGGCGGGGAGGTTCGTTGCTGCTCAGCGTGCCGTCGATTTCAACGTTCTCGTCGCCGTCTTCTGCCCGCAGCAGGGAATCTGTTTCAATGCTCAAATGCTTACCATTCAATTCGTCTATACAAGGTGCCGCCGACCGGGCTCAACGCGGGCGCTTTGGGGGCCTCACGGAACCGCAGCAACGCGGCACAAACTTAGGGAAGCCGATCGCGGGCTTGCAATTTCGTGCCCTCCCGCCGTCAGAGTGACGAATGCGGAAGGAACTGATAAGACGCGCGTAGGGGCGGGCTTGTTGAATCAAAATCTAATAATCAACGACCGGGCATCCATGTCTACACTTACAGTCTAGCCGCACAGCCTTGCAAGTCCGCTGTGAAACCTCATTTGGCCGCGGCGGCCCCCTCCGCCGGCACAAACTTCACGCTCCGCCTGGCAATGTCCACGGACTCCAGCCGCACCCGCACCACGGTCCCCGGTTCCAGGTCCCCGGCGCAATAACCAGTCACCGCAGGGGTGGTGATTTGGATGGTGCTCCGTGCTGCCGCCGTCCTGGTGGTGTGGCCGTTCTTCTTTGGCCCGGCAAGCACGACGGCGTCAAACTCGCCTCCCACGTGATGGACCAACAGCGCGGCCTCCACCGTGTCGATCGCGGCCTTGTCCACCTTGTTGGCCAGCTGGTTGGATTCGGCCATGATCTCCGGCAGCTCGTCCAGTGCGGCGATGGCCCACTGCGGCACCTGCTCGCCCGCGCAAAGTGCCGCGCAGATGGCCAGCACAAACCTGTCCACCAGACGGCGCAGCGGGGCGGTGGTGTGGGCGTAGGGTGCGGCGACGGCGGCCTGCATGACCTGCTCCGGCAGGGTGCCATTAAAGGGCGTGTAGCCTGCGCCTCGAAACAAGGTCGCGGCTGCGTGCATCAGGGCCAGGTGTTTGGGATCGGAGGCGTCCAGGGTGCGCAGGTACGCACCGTATTCCATGTCCTGCCCCCAAGGCTTGCCCAACGCGACTGTCTGCATCCGGTACGCGGCAATGGCTTGTTCATCGGGGGCTGGCATGGTGCGCAGTATCCCTATCTTGCCCTCCAACATGACCTGGGCTGCGGCCATGCCGGTGAGCAGGGAGATCTGTGCATTCCAGTCCTCGAGGGGGAGGGTGGGGCGGAATTCGAGCACGTAGTGCCCGTCGGCATACCCGACTTCCTGGGCCGGCACGTTCAGGCTGGCCCCTCCGCGGGTGCGTTCCAACGCGATCCGCTTCGTCCCAATCTCGCCCAACAGCGCCAAGGTGCCGGCATAGGCGGACGGTGTGGTCCCGGCGTCGTACATTTCCTGCGCCTGCCCATAACCGAGCTTGGCGACGCTGCGCACCGTGGCACGGCGGACGGAGCACGCGGTCTGGGAACCGTCGGCGGCGAGGTGGATTTGCCAGACGTAGGCGGAGCGGGGGTCGTTGGCGAAGAGGCTCGCGGCTCCCTCGCTCAAGGGCAGCGGGTGCAGTGGGATGCGCTGGCCGGGGGTGTAGATGGTTTGACCGCGGCGGCGGGTTTCCGTGTCGAGGGGGCCGCCGGCGGGCACGAAGGAGGGGACGTCGGCGATGGCGTAGTGGACCAGATAACCGTCGCCGCTGCGCTCCAAATACATGGCCTGGTCAAGGTCTTGGGAGGCAAGCGGATCGATGGTGATGAACGGCAGCGCGGTCAGGTCCGGCGCCGGGAGTTTGTGGCCGGCGATGACCGCATCCACTTCCGCGAGGACCTCCGGGGCGAACCCGTCGGGCAGCCTGAACTCCTCGTTCAGGGCGGCCAGGGCTTGGGCGAGGGACTGCTGCGCGGCGCTGCTACTGACGCCAATGAGAGAGTACGGCACGATTTCAGCGTAAACGATTCCCCGGACGGAACAAGCACGGCGCGGCACACACTACCCTTGAGCGTATGGGTATTTCAGCATCCGGGCCGGATGATTCTGTTTCCGCGGGCGAACTCAGCGCACGCTATGACAACTTTGTCGTGGATCTTCTGGGCAGCATCGCCTACGGGGAACTGTCCGCCTTTGAGCGCTTGGCCGCCGATGCACAATACGCCCCGTCCTTGGCCGAACGGGCTGTGCTGGGCCGGATGGCTGTGGCCGAATTTGGTCACTATGAGGCCATGTGCGCACGACTGAACGAGATGGGAATGGATCCGGAGCTGGCCATGGCCCCTTACCAGCGCATGGTCGATGCCTTCCACGAACGGACCCGGCCGGTCGACTGGCACGAGTCGTTGATGAAGGCCTACGTGGTGGAGGCGATCACCGAGGAGTTCTACGCTGCCATGTCCGAGCGGCTGGATGAGCCCACCCATGAAGCGATCGCCAAGGTGCGCACAAGCGACGGGCAGCTGGCGGAACTGACCTCGATGCTGAAGAAGATGCTGGCCGAGGATCCGCGGCTGGCGTCCCGGCTGGCGTTGTGGGGGCGCCGGCTGGTGGGAGAGGCCCTGACACAGGTGCAGCGCATCGGCGCCAAACACAGCTTCCTGGTGGGGTTGCGGCCCGACGCCACCCCGGCGCAGGCCGCCGCGGACCTCTCAGTCATTTTGAGCACGCTGACCCGCAACCACTCAAAGCGCATGAGCAAGCTGGGGCTGACGGCGTAGTTTTGGAACTCGCATTCATCGAGCCGTGACTCAAAACCATTTTGACTCCTTGATAACGGCTCCTTGATGACGGCCGTTGGCCGCGGATCGATTTGGTGCAGCCTGCAGATCTCTCGTTTCGGCGGGTTTGAGGCCCGGGGAGGCAGGAAATGCTGCGGACCGCCAGCCTCTACCCAGCCCGGACGTCCCGCATGACCCGCGCCACAACATCCGCAGCCGATTCCTCCGCCGCAATCCGCTGCTCGGGGATCCCCTCCAGCGGATTCCAGCCCTGGTACCAGCTGCGCATCTGCTTTTCACCGAAATCCACCTGCTTGTCAGGGCGTGTGGAGTGCCGCCGCAGCGTTTCCGCCAGGCTGAGGTCCCAGGCGTAGAACAGGCTGGCCCCGTCATGCCCGTCCCGCAGCCGCCGGAACGTGCTGCTGTAGTTTTTGGGGTTGAATATGCCCTCCATGACGACCGTCCGCCCGTGCCGCAGGGCCAAGGCGGCCGAGTGCTCAAGCAGTTCAATGCTTAGCACGGAGTAGTTGCCGGATTCACCCAACACGGTCCGGCGGAAGTAGTCCTGCTCAATCCACACCGCGCCGAGTTCCTTCTGCAATGCGCGGGCCACGGTGCTCTTGCCGGAGCCCGAATTTCCGCGCAGCACTACCAGAGTGGCCATGTCTTTATCCAAGCACGTTCGACGCCGGAGAGCGCCTGCCGCTGTCCGGGCAACCCGGTCCCGGTCCCGCGTCCGCCCCGGCCGGTCCCGCCTCCGCCAGACTATTTGTCGGACGTGCGTTTGAGCATCAGCTCCCGCATGCCCGGCAGCACGATCAGCAGCCCATCAAGCACGGCCAGCAGCGAAGGTTCGGGCACGCACTGCGGCGTTTCATGTTGGCAACGGTTCCCTGGGCTCGGGGGTAATGGCTTCACTGTAGCTGTGCCGCCGCCCGCGTATAAGCTTGGGGCCGTGAGTTTGAGAAGCACGACTATAAGCTTGGGGCCGTGAGTTTGAGAAGCACGACGTCGGCCGGCAGCACTTCCTTCAGCCGTGCCCTGGCGCTTTTGGTGGCCGGGACGTACTTCATGGAGATCCTTGACGGGACCATCATTGCCACGGCAGCGCCCGGCATCGCCG
>JBBSQT010000125.1:0-6196 GCA_038243775.1 Actinomycetales bacterium
ACGGTGATGCAGAACGGGGTGCCTATCTCGTCCTGGCGGCGGTAGCGGCGGCCGATGGCGCCGGCGTCGTCGAACTCGATGTTCCAGTGCTTGCGCAGCGTGTTGGCGAGCTCCTTGGCCTTGGGCGAAAGCTCCTCGTTGCGGCTCAGCGGCAGGACAGCGGCCTTGACGGGGGCCAGTCGCGGGTCAAGCTTCAGGACTGTGCGCTTGTCCACGCCGCCCTTGGCGTTGGGGGCCTCGTCCTCGACGTAGGCGTCCACGAGGAACGCCATCATGGAACGGGTCAGGCCGAAGGAGGGCTCAATAACGTAGGGGGTGAAACGCTCGCCCGTGGCCTGGTTGAAGTAGCTCAAGTCCGTGCCCGAGCCCTTGGTGTGTGAGCCCAGGTCGTAGTCGGTGCGGTTGGCGACGCCCATGAGTTCGCCCCACTCGGAGCCCTTGAAGCCGAACTTGTACTCGAAGTCGATGGTGCCGGCGGAGTAGTGCGCGCGTTCGCCGTCGGGCACGTCAAAGCGGCGCATGTTCTCCGGGTCAATACCCAGATCCATGAACCAGTCCCAGCACAGTTCGACCCATTCCTTGAACCACGCATCGGCGTCTTCGCCGGGGACAAAGAACTCGATTTCCATCTGTTCGAACTCGCGGGTGCGGAAGATGAAGTTGCCGGGTGTGATTTCGTTGCGGAACGCCTTGCCGATCTGGCCAATGCCGAACGGGGGCTTCTTGCGGCTGGTGGTCAGCACGTTGTTGAAGTTCACGAAGATGCCCTGCGCGGTTTCCGGGCGCATGTAGGCCATGCCGGCTTCGTTGTCGACCGGGCCGAGGAAGGTCTTCATGAGGCCGGAGAACAGCTGCGGTTCGGTGAACTGGCCCTTGGTGCCGCAATCGGGGCAGACGATCTCTTCCATCCCGTTTTCGGGCTGGCGCTTCTTCTTCGCCACGAACGCCTCGAGGAGGTGGTCCTGGCGGTGGCGCTTGTGGCACTGGGTGCATTCGACGAGCGGGTCGGTGAAGGTGGCGACGTGGCCTGATGCTTCCCACACGGCCTTGGGCAGGATGATGGAGGAATCCAGTCCCACCATGTCCTCGCGGCCGCGCACAAAGGACTGCCACCATTCGCGCTTGATGTTTTCCTTCAGCTCAACGCCGAGGGGGCCGTAATCCCAGGCCGACCGCGAACCGCCGTAAATCTCCCCGGCCTGAAATACAAAGCCGCGACGTTTCGCGAGTGAAATGACCTGGTCAAGCTTGGACTGAGGCGCCACTGTTTACTCCTATTACTTACGAGGCCGCTGGGTGCGGTCCGTCCCGCGCTCCACATTACCTGCGGGGGCCCGTTTGGGAGGAATCACCCGTACCCCTTTGTGAGAAGTGCAACGCCCTGATGAACGACGGCGGCACCCCGCTTTTGCTGCTGGCGCCACCTCCCGCCGCGCCCTTCCCTGCCACCGCTTCCCCTTGCTTGTGCATGTCAGCACACCACCTGCCGAACAGCCCAAACAGCCCAAACAGCCCAAACATTTAGAATATTCTTTCGGTAAACTATTGCATTAACGTCACGGATGGCGTAATATTGTCCATATGAGCATGCGGGAGGATTTCCCCGGCAACCGGGGCGGTGAAGCCACACAGGATGTGGCTTCATTACTCGCGGACATTGCCCTTATCTCCATTGAACCCTTTGGGACTGACAATCCAGAGCTCTCCGGTTTGCCGCAGCGCCCGGTTCATCCTGTCCCGGACCCGTTCCCCGTGACCCAGCTCTCCGTCACCCAACACGCCTACAACGCCGGCATTGAAGCCCTGGGCATGATCAAGCGCCTTGAAGACGCAGTTGCAGGGTGCAAGGCACGCATGGTGGCCCGCGTCGCCGGAGCCGCCGCTGCGGAGTCGGACCTTCTGGCCCTGGACCGCTGGCAGGACGGCATTTATTCGTCGTCCGCGGTCACTGAAATGGCACTGACCCTGGGCATCCCGGAACGCACCGCAGCCAGTTTGGAACATCACAGCACCATGCTGGTGGAGCAGCGGCCACGGGTGTTGGCCGCCTTGGAAGCCGGCAGTGTTTCATGGCGCCACGCCACCATCATCAACGATGAAATCCAGACCCTTCAGGAAACGGAAACCACCACCGCAAATGATGCGATTGCCTTGGAGACCCGGCTGCTGGTGCTTTCAGAAAACACCACGGCAAACTCATTCGCAGGGAAGGCCCGGCGGGCCAGGGAGAAGATGCACCCGGAAACCATCAAGACCCGCACCAAGGATGCGTTCACCAAACGCAATCTCAACTGCGACGCCGGCAAGGACGGGATGTCTTGGCTGAACCTGTACCTTCCAACGATCAGCGCCTCAGCCATTTACACGCGCTGCACCCGGCTGGCCCGTGCACTCAAGGCCGAAGCCGCCCAAGCCCAACGCGAAGCCGACAAAGCTGGCACAGGTGAGGACTGCCTGGAGCATCGGACTCTAAACCAGCTCCGGGCTGATATCGCAGCCATCCTGCTCATGGGCCAAGAACTCCCCGTCACCGGCGTCCATCCGGATGCCGCCAATGGCGCGGACTCCACAGCTGCCACACCTGCTTCCACCACCTGCAATGGCGCGGACAACCGACCGGGCAACCGCACGGATGCGACACCACAGGATGCCTGGGCCACCGATTCCCCCGTCGGTTCAACTTCTCCCACGGAAGCAGCACCGTGGGACGATGCCCTGCCTGATGACTTCGACGACGAAGAGCCGCCATGGGCCCATTCCAGCCCCTCCCCTGCCAAAAACACACCTCATGGGGACGCACCCCGATCCGGGGGGCCGGAAAACTCCCGGAATGCAACGTACCAGGGGACGGTTCTGCCCACTTCCGAAGATTATGTTGGGGATGGCTCCGGACTGGTGGGGTGGACCGTCGACGGGATCAAGGAAGACCCCAGTGGCGAATACCAGCGCCAATTGGAGACGCTGGCCCAGTCGAATGTGTTGATTGACCCGCCCCTGCCGGAGGCACTGGTGATCGTGACGGTGCCGTTCATGGGATTGCTGGGCCTTACGGATGAGCCGGCTGAGCTGGCCGGACCCGAAGGCGGCCCGATCCCTGCGGACATCGCCCGGCAACTCCTGGGGAACTGTTCCTCATTCCTGCGGGTGCTCACTGACCCCATTAACGGTGAGGCACTGCCGCTGGATCCGCAACGGTACACGCTCCGTGCTGCCGAGAAGACCGTTCTGCAGAGCCTGACCGGCAGCTGCTATGTGCCCAATTGCCCCAACCCGGTCATGGACACCGAACTGGACCACCTGCGCCCATTCGAATTCGGCGGCGCATCCACCATGGCCAACCTGCGTCCTGCCTGCAAACGCCACCACACCATGAAGCACTTCAAGGACGACAAGAACCGGCGGGGACAGCGCCGCTGCATTGACGACCCGGAACGGGCAAACCTGAAGCTGCGGGGATGGACCCCCAAAGTCACCGAGGATGGACGGGTCGGCTGGGTCATGCCCAGCGGCACCTACCAGCCGCCCCACAACACCAGTCCACAGCGGCCCCAGTACCCGAAGTGGCTCAAAAAGCTCATTGACAAGTCACTCAGGCGCAACAGGGAGCTTCACAGTTAGCAGCTGCGCAAGTGTGCAACTGCGCCAGTTAGCTGCCCGGCAAGTTAGCTGTTCAAGTTAGCTGCTCAGCAAAATGCAGGCGGGGCTGCCAAAATCCACTCTCTGCACCGGTCCCTCGCCCGGCAAGCCGTGCCTGTCAAGGTCGAAGACCGCAATATCGTTGGACAATTGGTTGGCCACAAAAATCTTGCCGCTGCCACTTTCGGGCTCAGATAGTGCGAAGTGGCGGGGCCAGTTGCCGCCGCTGGGCACCCCACACAGGAAGCGTGGCGCTTCCGGAGACGCATCGGCCTGGCGGAGCGTGCTGACGTCAAGCACCACCAGGGTATTCACTCCACGCACCGCCGCGTACAGCTTGCTTCCATCGGCTGAGAGCTCAATGTGGGACGGGAAGAACTCCGGCACGGCAGAGACGCTTTCGGCTGATTCGGCCAGCGGCACCTTGAACAGCCAATGCCAGAAGTACCCGCCAGCTTCAATGCCGGCTGCCCCGTCCGCAGGGTCGGCCACGGGAGTCCGTTGAAGCACGTGGAGATGGCCATCCAATTCGCCGGCCACCAGCAGGAAACCTCCCTTGAGGGCAACATGGCGGGGCCCTGTTCCCGGCGGAAGTTCTGCAGAACCCAGCCGCACCCGGGAGGCGGCGGAATACTCGTCCACCCTGTCGGCGCCAAGATCACTGACCAGGACGGTTCCCCACTGTGTGGCGGTTGCTTGGTGGGCGTGGGATTCGCCCTGCCGGTCGGCCACCGGGCCGCTGCCCGGATGGGAAAGGAGTTCAGGGGCTTCCGGTGCCGTTCCGGCCAGCAGGTCTGTCAGCTTTACCACCGCCGCGGTGCCTGAGGAGTAATTTGCCACCCATGCCGTGTCGCCAACAATGGCGACGTGGCAGCTGTCGGCGCCGCCGCTGGGCGTCCGGCCGATCACCTCGAGAGTCTGCGGGTCCAATGCCACAACGCTGCCGTGCGCAAGCTCCTCAACCGCGAGCAGGTAATCCTGTCCGGCGGCCATGAAGGATGGATTCGCCACGGACGAGCCCTCCATGAGGCACTCCCCCACTGAGCCGTCGGCCAGCAGCTCAAAACGCGCCAGCCCCGGCCCCGCGCCATAGCCGTCTTCCGTATACCCGCTGACAATCAGCTCGGGGCGGGTGGACAGAACAGGCTCACGGTTCGATGCAATAGTGCTGGGCATGGCTGGCTCTCCCTCTGAATGAATCCTCTGCGCTAACTCCCGGGCATCGAACTGGGGTGTTGAATGCCAAGCGCGCGCTCTGCATCCCACGGTACCGCGACAACCCGTTGAGCGGTTGAAGCACTCAGCGACACAAGGTACTGTGCAATGCATGGTACTCAATGACGCCGTCAGTACGAACCTCCGCAAAGGGGTTTTGGAGTACTGCGCACTTGCCTTGATTGGCGAGCGTGAAATGTACGGACTGGACATTGCCAACGGCCTGCAACGCCGAGGCCTGCTCACCAGCGAAGGAACCCTCTATCCGTTGCTGGCGAGACTGCGGCGCAATGGGCTCGTGGAGACCAGCTGGCGCGAATCCACCCAAGGCGCACCGCGCCGCTATTACACGCTGACAGCGCCCGGGCAGGAATCGCTCACTGCCTTTGCAGGCGTTTGGGAGACCTTCAGCGCCGCTGTCTCCGACACACTCACTTCAAACGGGGAGCACCGTGAAACACCACATCGACCACCCAATCGACAGTCCAGAAGTTCGCAGCTACCTGGCCGCCCTCGAGGCTAGGCTGGCGCACCTGCCCACGGACCAGTCTGCAGAGATCATGTTCGGCGTTCGCGAGCATATCGCCGAAGCCCTCGAACGCGGCGGGAAATCACTCTCTGAGGTGCTTGCCTCCTTGGGCAGGCCTGACGACGTGCTCGCCGGGCTGCCCGGGTCCGACACGACGGCGCTGCCAGCCATGCAGCAACCAGTCCCACAACAACAACCCCGGCCGCCTTACCAGTCATCAACATTCTGGTTGGTGGCGACGGCAATCCTCCTGCCGTTTGGCATTTTTCTGGCCGGGGTCGGCTATCTCTTCGGGTTGGCCGGACTGTGGATGGGCACCCGTTGGAAGCTCTGGGAAAAGATCGCAGGGACACTGCTGTTCCCCGGCGGCGTGCTCGGCGCCATGTATCTTTCCCTGCTGCCCGTCTGGAACACACCGGTGGACACCCGTTCGGGCGCTCCCGAAGTTTCCCTGCAGGACGTGATGCTCCCCGGCATGTCCTTGGGCGCATCAGTCGTCACCGCATTCATCCCCGTCATCGTCGCCGTGTATTTGCTGGTGGTCGGTGTGCGCCGCGGCGACACACAGCCGTGAACCGGACCCACACCATCCCGTGGGCACATCGCGTCACCGGACATCCCGTCCATGCGGCACAATTAACCCATGAGTGCACACGAGATCATTGACATGCCCATCCGCGACGACATGATCCGCCTGGGACAGCTGCTCAAACTGGCCAGCCTGGTGGAAGACGGCGTCGAGGCCACCGAACTCATCAAGAACGGCATGGTCAGGGTCAACGGTGAAATTGACGACCGCCGCGGCCGCCAGCTCCA
>JBBSQT010000126.1:0-6162 GCA_038243775.1 Actinomycetales bacterium
CCTCAAAGTCGGCCGGATCGGCCTTGATGCCCACCAGGTGCAGGGCCAAGTCCCCCACCACCTTGGACGACGGCGTGACCTTGACCAGGTGCCCCAGGATCCTGTCGGCGGCCGTGTACATGTCCTCGATTTCCTCGAAGCGCTCCCCCAAGCCCAGCGCAATGGCCTGTTGGCGCAGGTTGGAGAGCTGCCCGCCGGGAATTTCGTGCTGGTACACCCGGCCCGTCGGGGCGGCGAGGCCGGATTCGAACGGGCTGTACAGGCGGCGCACGGCCTCCCAGTACGGCTCGAGGGAGCTGATGGCGGCCAGCTCAATGCCGGTGTCCCGCTCCGTGTGTGCCAGGGCGGCCACCAGGGCGGAGGCTGAGGGCTGGCTGGTGGTGCCGGACAACGCGGCCGAGGCGACGTCAACGGCGTCGACCCCTGCATTGATGGCGGCCATCAAGGTGGCTAGCTGGCCGCCTGCGGTGTCGTGCGTGTGCAGGTGGACGGGCAGGTCAAAGCGTTCGCGCAGGGCAGTGACCAGCTTCGCCGCGGCGGCCGGGCGGAGCACGCCTGCCATGTCCTTGATGGCCAGGATGTGGGCGCCGGCACCGACAATGCGCGCAGCCAGTTCCAGGTAGTAGTCCAGGGTGTAGATGTCCTCGGCAGGGTCCAGCAAATCCCCCGTGTAGCAGAGGGCCACCTCGGCCACGGCGGTGCCGGTGGCGCGCACGGCCTTGATGGCCGGCTCCATCTGGTCCACGTCGTTGAGCGCGTCAAAAATGCGGAAAATGTCGATCCCGCTCTCGGCGGCTTCCTTGACGAAGGCGTCGGTGACCTCGGCCGGGTAGGGGGTGTAGCCCACCGTGTTGCGCCCGCGCAGCAGCATCTGCAGGCACACGTTGGGCAGTGCCTCGCGCAGCTGGGCCAGGCGCTGCCACGGGTCTTCGCCGAGGAAGCGCAGGGAGACGTCGTAGGTGGCGCCGCCCCACGCCTCCACCGAGAGCAGCTGCGGGGTCAGCACGGACACGGCTGGGCCCGCAGCCAGCAGGTCGCGGGTGCGCACCCGGGTGGCCAGCAGCGACTGGTGGGCATCACGGAACGTGGTGTCGGTGACGGCCACGGCGGTCTGGGCGCGCAAGGCTGCCGCAAAACCTTCCGGGCCCAGCTCGGCGAGGCGCTGGCGCGAACCGGCAGGCGCTGATGCCAGGTCGGCGGCGGGAAGCTTGCGGGCCGGATCCTCATGGACTGTGAGCTCGCCGTGCGGTTTGTTGACGGTCACATCGGCCAGCCAGGAAAGCAGCTTGGTGCCGCGGTCGCTGGAGACATGGGAAGTCAGCAGTTCCGGGCGTTCGTCGATGAAGGAGGTGGCCACGTCGCCGGCGTTGAAGGCGGGGTCCTCAAGGACTGCCTGCAGGAAGGCGATGTTCGTGGAGACGCCGCGGATGCGGAATTCTGCCAGGGCGCGGCGGGCACGGGACACAGCGCTCTGGTAATCGCGGCCGCGGCAGGTGAGCTTGACCAGCATGGAGTCAAAGTGCGGGCTGATCTCGGCACCTGCGTAAATGGTGCCGCCGTCAAGGCGCACACCGGCGCCTCCTGCGGACCGGTAGGTGGTGATTTTTCCGACGTCGGGCCGGAAACCATTGGAGGGGTCCTCGGTGGTGATGCGGCACTGCAGCGCGGCGCCCTTGACGTGGACTGTCTCCTGGGACAGGCCCAAGTCGGCCAGGGTCTCCCCTGCGGCAATGCGCAGCTGGGCCTGGACGAGGTCCACGTCCGTGATCTCCTCCGTGACCGTGTGCTCAACCTGGATGCGCGGGTTCATTTCAATGAACACGTGCTGGCCGGCGCGTTCGCCCACCGTGTCAACGAGGAACTCCACGGTTCCGGCGTTGACGTAGCCCATGGCCTTGGCGAACTTGACGGCGTCGGCGTGCAGGGCCTTGCGGATGTTTTCGTCCAGGTTCGGGGCCGGGGCGATCTCCACAACCTTCTGGTGGCGGCGCTGCAGGGAGCAGTCGCGCTCGAACAGGTGCATGACGTTGCCTTCGCCGTCGGCCAGGATCTGCACCTCGATGTGGCGCGGGCGCAGCACTGCCTGTTCAAGGAACATGGTGGCGTCGCCGAATGCGGCGTCGGCCTCACGCATGGCCGCCTTGAGTGCCTCTTCCAGGTCCTCGGCCTTCTCCACCCGGCGCATGCCGCGCCCGCCCCCGCCGGCGACGGCCTTGGCGAAGATGGGGTAGCCAATGTCCGCCGCGGCACCGAGCAGGTAGTCCAGGTCGGCACTTGGCTCGGAGGATTTCAGCACGGGAATGCCGGCTTTGCGGGCTGCCTCCAGGGCGTGAACCTTGTTGCCCGTCAACTCCAGGACTTCGGCAGGGGGGCCGACGAAGGCGATGCCGGCGTCGCGGGCCGCCCGCGCCAACTCGGGGTTTTCCGACAGGAAGCCGTACCCCGGGTAGATGGCGTCCGCACCGGATTCCTTGGCTACCCGAATCACTTCGGCAACGTCCAGGTAGGCCCGTACGGGGTGGCCCTCCTCGCCAATCAGGTAGGCTTCATCGGCCTTCTGCCGGTGGATGGAGGTGCGGTCCTCATAGGGGAACACCGCGACCGTCTTGGCGCCGAGCTCGTAGCTGGCACGAAAGGCACGGATGGCGATTTCGCCGCGGTTGGCAACCAGAATTTTCGAAAACATCTCACTCCTGTGTGATCGATGGTGTTGCAGGCCACGCACCAGAACGTTGGCAACGGCCCACACTCGAGGGCGCGGCGGATATTTCAGGGACCGCCGTCGCCTCACTAATGCAAAATTTTTGGTGCAGCCACATTGCCGGACATCGCACCAACACTGAATCGGAGCTGATTACTGACCCTCATGCCGGAGCATAAAGTGGTGTCAGTTTCCCTTACAGGGACCAATGCGCCAAATCATGTGTCGCACATCACTCTTCCGCGGCGTAACAATGTTGCCGGCGACGCCGGTGCGAGCGTCCTTGGCCGGGCCGGTTGCAGACCCGGCCAAGGACAGTCAATGGTTTAGAACACCTCTGCCAGTTCCTCAATGGACGGGCACGCGCAGACCAGGTTGCGGTCCCCGTAGGCCTGGTCGATGCGGCGCACCACGGGCCAGTATTTGGCCCGCGGGTCCACTCCGGCCGGGAAAACGGCAACTTCCCGGCTGTACGGGTGGTTCCACTCCTGGGCGATGGACTGTGCGGTGTGCGGGGAGTTGGCGAGCGGGTTGTCCCCGGCCGGCCACAGCCCGTCCTGCACGTGCGCAATCTCCTTGCGGATGGAGATCATGGCGTTGATGAAGCGGTCAATTTCGTCCAGGTCCTCGGATTCGGTGGGCTCCACCATCAGGGTGCCTGCCACGGGGAAGGACATGGTGGGTGCGTGGAAACCGTAGTCGATGAGGCGCTTGGCCACATCATCAACGCTGACCCCGGAATCGGCCGTGATCCCGCGCAGGTCCAGGATGCACTCGTGCGCCACAAGGTCGTTCGCTCCCGTGTACAGCACGGGGTAGTGCTCGCTGAGGCGCCGGGCAATGTAGTTCGCGGACAGGATCGCCGTCTGGGTGGCCAGGCGCAGCCCGTCCGGACCCATCATGCGAATGTAGGCCCAGGAAATGGGCAGGATCGACGCCGAACCGTACGGTGCGCTGGAGACCAGGCCAACCGAGGTCTCTGCGCCGAGCTCGCGGGCGGGCAGGTGCTTGGCCAGGTGCGCGCCGACAGCAACAGGGCCCACGCCGGGGCCGCCGCCGCCGTGCGGGATGCAGAACGTTTTGTGCAGGTTCAGGTGCGAGACGTCGGCACCAAACTTGCCGGGCTGGGCCAGGCCGACCAGGGCGTTCAGGTTGGCGCCGTCGACGTAAACCTGGCCTCCGGCGTCGTGAACCATGGCGCAAATGTTGGAGATCTCGGTCTCGAACACGCCGTGCGTTGACGGGTAGGTGACCATGATGGCGGCCAGGCGGTGCTCGTGGATGCTGATCTGGCGCTTGAGATCGTCCATGTCGACGTTGCCGAACCCGTCGGTGGCGACCGGGACAACTTTCAGCCCGGCCATGACGGCGGATGCGGCGTTGGTGCCGTGCGCCGAGGTGGGGATCAGCACGATGTCGCGGTCCGGGTTGCCGTTTTCCACATGGTAGGCGCGGATGGCCATGAGCCCGGCGAACTCGCCCTGCGAGCCGGCGTTGGGCTGCACGGAGACGGCGTCATAGCCGGTGATCTCGGCGAGCCAGGCCTCCAGCTGCGTTGCCATTTCCACGATGCCCACGGTGTCCGAGGCTGGCGCGAACGGGTGCAGGTTGGAGAACTCGGGCCACGTCACGGCGGCCATCTCGGCCGTGGCGTTCAGCTTCATGGTGCACGAACCCAGCGGGATCATGCCGCGGTCCAGCGCATAGTCCGCGTCGGAGAGCTTGCGCAGGTAGCGCAGCATCTGGGTCTCGGAGTTGTGTGTGTGGAACACCGCGTTGGCCATGAAGTCCGTGGTGCGCGCCTGCGTGGGAAGCACGACGCCGGCAGCCAGCTTCGCTGTTTCCGGCGCCCGGGTGCCGAGCAGGGTGGCCAACAAGGCCACATCGGCTTCGGTGGTGGTTTCGTCCACGGCAATTTGCACGTGGTCGTGGCCCACCTGGCGCAACAGGCAGCCGGCGGCGTGTGCCGCGGCTACGAGCTCCGCGGCGGCGTGGCCGCTGGCGGGGGCGATGCGGATCTTGACCGTGTCAAAGAACTCGGCGTGGACCACGGTGTGGCCGGCAGCTGTTGCGGAGGCCGCCACGGCCTGCGCCAGGGAGTGCACGCGGGTGGCGATCCGCTTCAGGCCTTCGGGGCCGTGGTAGACGGCGTACATGCCGGCCATGACGGCCAGCAGCACCTGCGCGGTGCAGATGTTGGAGGTGGCCTTCTCGCGGCGGATGTGCTGCTCGCGGGTCTGCAAGGCAAGACGGTATGCCTGGTTGCCGGCAGCGTCCTTGGAAACACCCACCAGGCGTCCGGGCAACGCGCGCTCCAGGCCCTTGCGGACGGCCATGTAGCCGGCGTGCGGACCGCCGAAGCCCATGGGGACGCCAAATCGCTGGGAGGAACCCACTGCCAGGTCGGCACCGAACTCGCCGGGTGATTCCAGGAGGGTCAGGGCCAGCAGGTCTGCTGCCACCGCAACAACGGCCTTTTTCTGGTGGGCGGCGGCGATGACGGGGGCAATGTCGCGGATCCGGCCGGAATCGCCGGGGTACTGCAGGAGCACGCCAAAGAATTCAACGTCGGGGAGTTCGGCGTCGAAATCATGGACCAGCACCGGAAGGCCCATGGCCTTGGCCCGGGTGTTGACGACAGCGAGGGTCTGCGGGAAGACATCAGCGTCAATCAGCAGCACGGCGTCGTCGGAGGCGGACCGGTTGCTGCGGCGCATGAGTGCCACGGCTTCGGCGGCTGCGGTGCCCTCATCCAACATGGAGGCATTGGCGGTGACCATTCCTGTCAGATTTGCCACAACGGTCTGGAAGTTCAGCAGCGCTTCGAGGCGGCCCTGGGAGATTTCCGGCTGGTAGGGAGTGTACGCCGTGTACCAGGCCGGGCTCTCCAAAACGTTGCGCTGGATGACTCCCGGGGTGTGGGTGCCGTAGTAGCCCTGGCCAATGAACGACTTGTTCACGGTGTTTTTTGCCGCGAGTGCCTTCAGCTCCGCCAGCATTGTTTCTTCGGAGACGGCAGCCTGCAGCGACAGCGGCTCGGTGCTGTAAATGGATTTTGGCAGTGCCGCGGTTGAAAGGTCCTCCAAGGAACCGAATCCAAGGGTGCTCAACATGTGATGAATGTGGGGCTGCGCTGTGACCCCAATGTGTCGATCACTAAAGACAGCCGACACAAGGTTGTTTGTGTTGTGGTGTCCGGGCAAATTATCAAGGGTGTTTGTCAATGGGTTCTCCAAGTCGCGAACGTTCCACAGCCATTGTATGTGTCGGTGCTGGAAGCACCGGCACCTGATTGGGTCGGCAAGGCAAAGCGTGATGGTTCCTCCGTGCAAGTAGTCAGTATCAGCGGCCTCAAGGGAGGCGTGGGCAAGACGTCGGTCACGCTTGGCCTCGCCTCAGCGGCACTCGCAGCCGGCATCCCCACGTTGGTGATCGACCTGGATCCGCACGCCGATGCCACC
>JBBSQT010000127.1:0-6155 GCA_038243775.1 Actinomycetales bacterium
CTAGGGCACTGTCCGCCGGGGTTTGGGTTGGTGCCGGGCGCATTCCGGGCATCCTCACAGTTTGTTCGGCGGCGTGGCCGTTCCGGCGGGACGCAACCCTTCGCTACGCTTGAGGGGTGGGAACTACAGGGAAATCGGCACCGGGCACGAAGCCCCCATCCGGACATGCCCCAAAGCCGTCCGCTCCCAGGTCCAAAGTGTCAGTTCAGGTATACCGCCGACGCCGGCTCGTCGCCGTTGTGCTGGCACTGCTTGTTATTGGCGGGCTCGTTGCCGGCGGCTTCTTTGTTGCAGGGTTGCTGGGTGTCGGCCCAGGCGCCGGGACCGCGACAGGTCAGGAAAGCAACGGCATCGCCGCGAAGCCCAAGCCCGACGCGAAGCCCGGCACAAAACCATCGGCCGTGTGCGATGAAGCCGGAATCAAGGTCACCGCGGGCGTGGACAAACCGTCCTACGCCCCTGGCGAGCGCCCCGTGCTGACCTTGCGTGTGGCGAATACGGGAGCGGCGCCCTGTGACATCAACGTGGGCACCAGCCAGATGGAGTTTGTGATCACCAGTGGCGAGGACATCATTTTCAACTCCAAGAATTGTGCGCTGGAGCCGGACGACCTCGTCAAGAACCTGGCACCGGGTGCCTCCGAAACCGCAAATCTGATCTGGTCGGTCAACCGCAATGTCCCGGATTGCGCGCCAGTCACCAGCAAACCGGGCCGCGGCGGCGCCACCTATGCGCTGGTGGCGACGTTGGGAAAATGGTCCAGCGAACGGGTTACCTTCACCCTTCAGTGACGGCTTGCGGGTAGGCCGGAATTTGTTCGCAAAAATTAGAGGAAGCGGTCCAGGAGGCTGGCTTCGGCGATGCGGGACAGGCCCTCACGGACATTGCGGGCACGCAGTTCACCAATGCCGTCAACCACCATGAGTTCATCTATGGTTGCCGCCATCAAGTTCTGCAGGCCGCCAAAGTGGTCGACCAGGCGTCCGGCAACGGCCGGGGGGACGGCCTTCAAGCCGGAGACCAGCCGGTAGCCGCGGGGCTGGATGATGGCATCAAGGGAATCGTTGCCGCTGATCAGGCCCACCACGCCGGCAATGAGACTCAGGTCAATCAGGTCCGCCTGGTCAATCTCCTGAAGTGCTCTCACAGCGGCTTCCACGTCCGTGGTTTCAGGGTTTGTGTAATCACGGATCACGGTATCGGCGCCTGAACCACGGGTGGTGGAGAGCTCCTCCAGCTGCAGGGACAGCAGGCGCCCGTCGACACCCAATTCCAGGACGTACGCGGCGATTTCCTCAGATATCCGCCGCACCATCTCGTGGCGTTGCAAAGTGACGGCGACGTCGCGGATGGTCACCATGGCCTCGATCTCAAGCGCGGAGAGCGAACTTGTCACCTGGTCAAGGCGCGCACGGTAACGCTCCAGCGTGGCGAGTGCCTGGTTGGCGCGGGCCAGGACTTTCTCCGAACCCTCCAATACGTAGCGCAGGCCGCCAACGTACAGGGCAATGATCTGCATGGACTGGCTCACCGACACCACCGGGACGCCGGTCTGGATGGCGACCCGCTCTGCGGTGCGGTGGCGGGTGCCCGACTCCTGGGTTTCAATGCTGGGGTCCGGGACAAGCTGGACTGCGGCGCGCAGGATTTTGGTGACATCCTTGTCGCACACAATGGCGCCATCCATTTTGGCCAGTTCCCGCAGGCTTGTGGGGGCGAAGTCGATGCCGATTTCAAACCCACCGGAGCAGAGGCTGTCAATGGTTTTATCGGATCCCAGCACAATAAGTGCACCTGTGCGTCCTCGAAGAATGCGTTCAAGCCCGTCACGCAACGCCGTTCCAGGCGCGACACGGGCAAGAGTGGCCTTGAGGGCCTCTTCGGGGCTGCGCAGCATGGCTGATCCTTTTTTTCAAGCACGGGAATCCGGGCAAGTCTCACTGCCCATGATAGTGGGAAATCGGGGCTTGCACGGTCTGGCACGGCCCGCCTGACGGGGCATTGTCACCAACTTGTGTCACAGGGAACGGCTGGCAGGTGTTTTAAGCGGAACCATCCGTGCCGGCAGCCGTTGCGGCGCCGCCGGCTGCCGTCCCACAACCCTGTCCCTGCAGGACGGCGCTAGCTTTGAAGCAGCAGTTCCGTGGCCTCCGCAATGTGCTCGATCTGCTTGACGGTGAAGTCCGGTGGGATGGTGCCGGGACCCGTGGAGCTCTGGGGTATGAGCGCGTGGGTGTAGCCGAGCCTGCTGGCCTCATGGATGCGCTGGTTGATGCCCGGTACGGGGCGAACCTCGCCCGCCAGGCCCACCTCTCCAAAGGCCACCATCTTGGGGTGGACCACCTTGTTGGTTTTTGCCGACACAATGGCCAAGGCAACGGCAAGGTCCATGGCCGGCTCACTCAGCCTGGCCCCGCCCACCGTGGCCACATAGCTGTCATCCGCATCCAGCCGCAGCCCGGCACGTTGCTGCAGCACGGCCAGCAGCATGCCGATGCGGGTGGAGTCCAAACCGCTGACGGTCCGCCTCGGTTGCGACCCCAGGGAGGGAGTCAGCAGGGCCTGCACCTCGGCCAGCAAGGGCCGGCGCCCCTCCATGGTGACGGTGATGCAGGTGCCTGAAACGGGCTGGGAGGTGCGTGTGGTGAACAGTCCGCTGGGATCGGCAAGCCCCTCGATGCCTTCCTCCGTGAGGTCGAAACAGCCCACCTCGTCGGTCTGCCCGTAACGGTTTTTCACGGCACGCAGCAGCCGCAGGCGCGAGTGGCGCTCGCCGTCGAACTGGCACACCACATCCACCAGGTGCTCCAGCACGCGCGGCCCGGCGATGGAGCCGTCCTTCGTCACATGCCCCACCAGCAACGTGGTCATGTTCAGGCGCTTGGCCGCCGCAATCAGCGACGCCGCAACCTCGCGGACCTGCGAGACCCCGCCGGCGCTGCCATCCACCAGGGCGCTGCTGAACGTCTGCACCGAGTCGACGATCAGCAGGGTAGGCTGCACCGCCTCCACCTGGCCCAGTGCCGTGCCCAGGTCCGTCTCGGCACCCAAATACAGGGTGTCCGCAACGGCGCCGATGCGTTCCGCCCGCAACTTCACCTGCGCCGCGGATTCCTCACCGGTCAGGTAGAGCACGTTTTTCGGCTCCCGGCCATGGGCGTTCCGGGCAAACTTTGCGGCCACGTCAAGGAGCAGCGTGGACTTTCCGACGCCGGGTTCCCCCGCCAGCAGGATCACGGCGCCGGGTACCATGCCTCCGCCCAGGACGCGGTCCAGCTCAGGCACACCCGTCAGGTTGTGTGCGGCCTTGGAGGCGTCGACCTCCGAAATCAGTTGGGCCGGGCGCACTACGGTGGTGGCGGCAGTGGTCCGGACAACCACCGTGCCAACTTCCTCCAGGGTGCCCCAGGCCTGGCATTCGCCGCAGCGGCCCACCCATTTAACTGCTGTCCAGCCGCATTCGGTGCAGCGAAAGTTCTGCCCGGCACTGGTTTTTGCGCTCTTTGATGCCATGAACCAAGCCTAGCCCCGGGCACTGACATCCACGGGCTCCCCTTGGCCGGGATCCTATAGGTCCGGCAGCTGCGAGCGGGCTTCGGCGGGGTCCATCCTGGCAGCCTCGAGCAGGTCGACCATGAGGGTGCGGAACAGCAGCACCACGGCTTCGCCCTCCATGCGGGTGATGTCCATCTTGGCCGGGTGCAGGCGGATCGCAATGTCGTTGAGGGCGTCCCGGGCGTGGGAAAGGCTGGTGCGCGAGCTGGTGTCGGAGAGCGCGGCGCCGAGCTCATCGACGGCCGCGGCGGTCTCGCCCATGACCTCCGCCAGGTGGACGGTGCCGGCATCCGAGAGCGCAGCATTGTTGATGACACTCGCCAGCCGCCGGGCCAGGACACGGCTGGAACGCATGGCGTAGTCAACCCGGACCATGAGCTTCGCCAGACCCTCGACCTCCTCCAGATGCCGCCGGTACAGCGGGGAAAGCCGGGCAATTTCCACCGACCCGCGCAGGCCCTGGCGCATGGAGTCAATGCGCGGCTGCTGGCTGCGGGCCCGGACCAGGGCGTGCCAGGCGGTCGTGGAATCGTTGTAGGCCAGGGCCGAGGCGCACTCCCGCAGCACCAGGGACAGCTCCCCCAGCACCTCCTTGAGGTCGTCCTTGGGCTGGCGGCGCGGGTCCCGGGGGAGCAGGAACGTCGCGGCCAGGGCAAAACAACCGCCCACGACGGCGTCCAGGCTGCGGGTGAACGGGCCGCCCGCCGGGATGGGCAGCAAAACCACCAGGAGCGACTGCAGGGCCAGCTGTGTGGTGAAGATGGCGCCGGAATCCAGGAACCGGGCCAGCAGGATGGACACGAACAGCACCAGGGCGGCCTGCCAGATGCCGGAGCCGAGCCACTGCAGCAACAAGTCGCCCACAGCAATGCCGATGGTGCAGCCCAACCCCACCTCAAGCACCCTGCGCAGGCGCGGATCCCGGGAGAAACCGAGCGCGATGATCGCGCTGGTGGCCGCAAACAGCGGGCCCTGGTGCCCCAGGACCAGCTGGGAAAAGTAGTAGGCCCCCACTGCGCACACGGCCATCAGAAGGGCGGGCAGCACCGAATTCGCGCTGCGGCGCAGGCCCAGTCGGGCGCGGCGCTTCAAGAACAGGACGGTTGCGGCCGGCCGGATGGATCCCGCCGTGGCTGAATCGGGCATATCCCCCAGTCTATTCGCCCGGTGGGCGGCGGGGCGTGAAGCACGACGGCGGTTGGCGGCCATCCGGACCCGGCCGCCAACCGCCGTCGTACCTTATTTCCAAGAATGCCCGCAGCGTTAACCCTGCGTTCACTTGGGCGGCGCTGTTGCTTCACCTGCGGCTCCTACGCTCGAGGAGTAATGGATCGAAAACGACGCAACGAAGACGTGGAAGAGGTAAAACCCGTGAAGGCACTTCACATTGGCCGCGTGGCCGCAGTACTCACTGTAGGCGCACTGGCACTGTCAGCCTGCGGCACCGACAACGTTGTTCCCCCGGCAGCCGGCGGGTCCGCCAGCCCCGCCGCGAACGCAGCCGGCACCGCCGCAGGGACGCTCACCGGAACGGGTGCCAGCTCCATCTCCGCAGCCATGGACGCCTGGAAGGCCGGCTTCGAATCCGCCAACTCCGGCGCCAAGATCCAGTACTCACCCGAAGGATCCGGGGCAGGACGCAAGGCCCTGGTGGCGGGAGCCGTGCAGTTCGCGGGATCGGACGCCTACCTGAAGGATGAGGAACTCGCCGCAGCCAAGGACAAGTGCGGGCCCGACGGCGCCATCAACATCCCCTGGTACATTTCACCGATCGCCGTGGCCTTCAACGTCGAGGGCGTCAAGGACCTCAAGCTCGATGCCGGCACCCTCGCGAAGATCTTCCGCGGCGACATCAAGAACTGGAACGATCCGGCCATCGCCGCCGCCAACCCGGACGCGAAGCTGCCGGAGCTGGCCATCACCCCCGTGCACCGCTCGGACAACTCGGGCACCACCGAAAACTTCACCGACTACCTGGCCGCAGCCGCCTCCGGTGTCTGGAGTGATGCGAAGTCCGGCGACTGGCCCGCGTCCTTGCCCGGTGAAAACGCCAAGGGCACCTCCGGCGTGGTCAAGACCGTCACCGAAACCGCCGGCGCCATAAGCTACGCCGACGATTCCGCCGTCACCGACGCCCTGGGCAAGGTTGAGCTGAAGGTGGGCGACTCCTACGTTCCGGTCACCGCCGAAGCTGCAGCGAAAGCCGTTGACGCGGCGACCGTCGTTGAAGGCCGCGGCCCCAACGACCTCTCCCTGAAGCTGGACCGCACCACCACCGAGGCGGGCGCCTACCCGGCAGTTTTGGTCTCCTACGGCGTGTTCTGCGCCCATTACCCCGACGCCGCCACCACCGACCTGGTGAAGTCCTTTGGCACGTTCGTGCTCAGTGCGGACGGGCAGAAGCAGGCGGCAGAGGCTGCCAAGAGCGCACCGCTCTCCGCTGACCTGGCCGCCAAGGCCCAGGCTGCGGTCGACTCCATCAGCGTCGCCGCCAACTAAGCGCCGATCCGAAGCATACGTCCGTAGAAAGCAATAGATTGCCCACCACGAAGATCGCACCCGCACAGGGTCAGGGGCAGGCCGGAACAGGCCGCGCCGGA
>JBBSQT010000128.1:0-6144 GCA_038243775.1 Actinomycetales bacterium
GACGGAGGCAACGCCGTCGTCCGTAATCAAGTCAGCAGGCAGGACTTGGACGTCAATGCCGAAATCGCTGCGCAGCCGCACGGCTTTGGCCTCGAGCCTGCCGGCGTCCCGGGCGACCAGCACCAGATTGTGCTGGGACCGGCCCAGCTGCTGGGCGAACTCGGCGCCGAGTCCGGACGTGGCGCCGGTGATGAGCGCAGTTTGGCGTTCCACCTACGCCTCATCGGGGAAGTCGGTGTACTGCAGGTACGGTTCGGGATGCTTCTCCAGGAACCTGACCACGTAGCTGCAATGTGGGATGATCCGCTTGCCGGATGCCACCACATCGTCGAGGGCGTAGCGGGCCAGCACCTTGGCCAGCCCGCGCCCGTCAAAGCCGGGCTGGCCAACGGTGTGGAGGAGGTCGACGTGCCCGGGCAGGTCGTTGAACGTGATGATCACTGCCAATTCATCCGCTGCATGGAGCTCGTACCGGTGCCGGGCATCGTTGCGCGCCATGCGGACAGTGGCATCGAAGGGGTCTGGTTCCAAGGCTTCGTTCACGCTCATAATGCGAGCTTGGCACACTGCACTGGCGCTGGCAACAGTGTGCCGGATACCGGTCTTGGCCTGCTCTTACGCGCCGGCGCCGCCCTGCCACAAAGCGGTGAACGGGGCACCCGAGGCAACACGGTTCTTGATCCCCTCGGTGACGAATGCCTTGGCCGTGCGGGCCGCCTCCAGCGGGGCGGCACCCTTGGCCAGTTCGGCCGTCACAGCGGCGGCAAGCGAGCAGCCGGCGCCCGACACGGCAACGTCACCAACCTTCGGCGCTGCGAGGACCTCGAGGGTCTCGCCATCAAAGAAAACGTCGACGGCGTCTTCGCCTTCCAGCCGCACCCCGCCCTTGGCGAGGACTGCGGCACCGCTGAGGGCGTGAATCTTGCGTGCCGCTTCCTTGAGGTCCTCAACGTTGTTGATGCTCATGCCGGAGAGCGACTCGGCTTCGAAGTGGTTGGGGGTGACAAAGGTTGCCAACGGCAGCAGCTGGGCCTTGAGCGCCTGGTCGGTGTCCAGGGCGTGGCCTGGTTCCTGGCCCTTGCAGATCAGGACCGGGTCCAGGACCACGTTCTTGAACGCGGCACCCTTCAGCGCGGTTTCCACGGTGGTGATGGTGGCGGGGCTGCCCATCATGCCGAGCTTGACGGTGTCCAGCGTGGTGGGTGCGCCGGAGTTGGCTCCGTAGGCGGCCAGCGTGGCTTCCAGCTGGTCGGCAATGACCTGCTGGTCAACCGGGACGAAGCGGTGGTTCCAGTTGTCGTTGGGGTCAAAGGAGACGATGCAAGTAAGGTTGACGATGCCGAAAACGCCCAACTCCTGGAACGTTTTGAGGTCGGCCTGGGCACCGGCACCGCCAGTAGCTTCGGATCCGGCGATGGTCAGGGCAAGCGCGGGGGCGTTTTGTGTCATGGATCTATCTTGCCACCCCGCGGGGCCCTACCAATGTTGCCGGGCCGCGGGTGGATTCAGCGGTGCCATGAGATTTTTTGCGCTCCACCTATTGAGGAGATTGCCTTGGACAGCGAATCAACAGTCGTAGTGTTCATTGAGTTTCAAAATGACTTCACCTCAGAAGGCGGTGTGTTGCATGAAGCCGTGAAGGATTCCATGGCGGCCAGCAACACCCTGGACAACGCTGAAAAGGTATTGGCGGCAGCCCGGGCTGCCGGGACCACCGTCATCCATTCACCCATCAGCTTTGCCCCCGGCTACAACGAAATCTCCAAGCACCCATACGGTATCCTGAAGGGTGTTGTTGATGCCACCGCGTTTGTGAAGGGTGCGTGGGGCGCCGAGATCATGGAACGTTTCGCCCCGGTCGAATCCGACATTGTGATTGAGGGCAAACGCGGGCTGGACGCTTTTGGCAGCACCAACCTCGACTTCATCCTCCGCTCCAAGGGCATCAAGACCGTGGCACTGGCTGGATTCCTCACCAACTGCTGTGTGGAGTCCACCATGCGCACCGCTTATGAGCGCGGCTACAACGTGGTCACGCTGACGGACGCCGTGGCGGCTACCAGCGTGAAAGAGGGCGATTCCTCCGTCCAGTACAACTACCCCATGTTCTCCACGCCAACCACGTCGAAAAAGTTCATTGCCACGCTGAATTCGTCCGGGTCGCTGGAGGACTCCTCGCGCGGGCACTGAACGTGCGCTGAACTTGCGCTGACGGGGGTTCAGTCGGGTTTTCGCGGTACTTTGACGCGGTACTTCGACGTTTCCGCGGTGTTTCAAACCATGGCGAAAGCGTCAAAGTGCCGAGGCATTGGACCCGCCCACAAAAAACCGCAGGCCGGAACCATAAAAACGGTTCCGGCCTGCGGCACAGTCGGTGGGCCCTGCGGGGCTCGAACCCGCGACCCACGGATTAAAAGTCCGATGCTCTACCAACTGAGCTAAAGGCCCGACCTAAACGTCGCATCCTGCAAGGGTGAATTCACCTTTGCAAAAGTTGACGCATATCAGACTACCGCACAGCACGGACCTGTACGCAATTGCACCAGCGAACCCGTCCTTCCCTCGACCACACAAGGCAGCAGGGGTAGTGTCGTGTCATGAACCATCCACCAGCCAACAATGCTCCCCGACCACATAAGCCGGTGCCGTTTTCCCCGGCCGACTTCGAGCCGTTTGCCGGTGGCACCGATCCAGCCCGTGTCTCCGAAGCAGCACACCTTGCCGCCCGCGCCCTGGTTCACAGCGGCAGGGCCAGCAACGATCCGGAAGTCACCAAGCGGCTCGTGAAATTGGCCGACAGGCAGGGCTTGGAAGCCATCGCCGAAATGTGGGCCGCGAGCCCGGCCCGCTCCCTCCCCGGCGCCCTGTGGCGCCTCTACGCACTCCGGGCCGCCACGCTGGAGGACCCCGAAGGCATCAGTGTCTTCTTCCGTGCCGGTCAGCAAACAGCCCAGGTCTCCAATGCCGTCGCAGGGGTCGCCGAGCCCCCCGGCGCCGAGGAAATCACTGTCATGGCAGATGCCATTCTTTCCGGAGCGTTCGACGGCGACTTCGACGTTGCACTTGAACGTTCGGCCGCGTTTTGCCGGGTCGTTGCTCTCGGCCAGGCGACCCTCGCCGAGGAGCGCAAGGTCGCCCATGCGGAGCATTCAGCCGCGCTGACCAGGAAAGCCCACCAGCTGGTGCGAACGGCGGAGGACCTCGAGGGAGCCGCCAAATCATGGCGCAAGGGCGACCTCGACTAGAACCGGCAGCTGCAAAAAGCCCGCAAAAGGGCACTCCAGTTGACAGCCGGGCCCAGACGTACAAGACTGAAAGCGGTGTCGAACCGTGGAACCCCCGGGCTCCATTTTATAGCCGCTACGAGCGGCCCAGTGCCGAGAGGCGCTCCCGGTTCGACACCACTTTTATGCCCGAAAAGCCCCCTCCGAACCCCAGTGGGATCCATCTACGTAAAGGCAGCATGGTGAAGCTTCGACTTTTTCCTCAGGAAACTGCCGGGCTGCAGGCACTTGCCCGCATGGCCGAACAGATTGAGGCCGGCACCCATTCACTGGCAGAGCTCCTCGGCGCCGGGCGCGGGGATTTCGCGGCTCTCACCGAAACACTGCGCCAGCAGGAAGCGGCCTCCACGGCAGACTTCGCCACACTCCTGACCGGCATGCGCACCAGTTTCATCAACCCGCTGCCCCGCGAGGATCTCTACGCGCTGGGCCAACTGCTTAACGAAACAAGCGAGATGCTGGCTGGCGCCGGCGAGGTCATCGAACTGTACGCCCTGGACCGCAGCCCGAACCGGGTCAGCGACCAGCTGGAAATTCTCTCCCGCCAGGCGGAGCTGACCACCGCGGCCATGAAGTCCCTCAACGACCTGGACAGCCTGGAAGACTATTGGCTCGAGGTCCTGCGGCTGGCCAAACGTGCCGACCACACCCACAGGGTCCTGGTCGCCGAGCTCCTTGACGGACACAGCCCCACCACTTTTTCCAAATACAAGATGCTGGCCGACCAGTTCGCCGCCGCCAGCCGCCAGATGCGCTCCATCGCAACCCAGGTGGGCAGCATCATCGTCAAGGAATCCTAGGCTTGCTCACCTTTCTGCTCAGCGCCGTGATAGTCACGGCGGCGGTTTTCGCGTTCCTGAACGGTTTCCGCGACGCCTCCTCCGCCGTCGCCCTTTCAGTGCGGACCCGCGCCCTGACCCCGTCCGTCGCAATCCTGCTGGCCGGCCTGTTCAACTGCCTCGGGGCGCTGGCCAGTGTGACGCTGACTGCCGCATTCGCCGGAAAGCTGTTCACGGTGCCCCCGGGCCGGAACGGGCTGATCCTGCTGCTGGCGGCACTCATCGGGGCCAGCCTCTGGGGGATTTACCTGTGGTGGCGCGGCTACCCGTCCTCATCCACGCATGCCCTGATCAGCGCCCTGGTGGGGGCCTCGATAGGTTCCGCACTCATGGGCCAGTCCCCGCTGGAGGGCATCAACACGACCATGCTGACCCTGGTGCTGCTGCCGTTGCTGGTCTCGCCGATCGTGGCTTTTGCGCTGGGATTTGCCGCCGTCTACCCCACCGCGTGGGCGGTCCGGAACACCGCGCCCAACAGCGTGAACCGGCGCACCCGCCAGTTGCAGTCGGTTGCCGGGGCGACGGTGGCGTTTGGGCATGGTTTGCAGGATGGCCAGCGCACGACGGCGGTTCTCTTGTTTGCGCTGCTCGCCGCCGGCACCATCGGGGCCGGGGAAATACCCCTCTGGGTGCCGATTTTTACCGCCGTGATGCTCACGGCCGGCACCGTTTTCGGCGGGTGGCGCATCTCCTACACCCTGGGGCACCGGCTTGTCCGCATTGATCCGATGCGCGGTTTTGTGGCCCAGCTGGTCGGCGCCGGGCTGCTGTTTTTTGGGGCACTCGGTTTGCACATGCCGCTGTCCACCACCCACACCGTCACCGCGGCCACGGTGGGGGCCGGCGCCAACCAGCGCTTCTCCTCAACCAACGGCCGGGTGTTGCTGCGGATTGCCGGTGCATGGCTGGCCACCCCCGCCGCCTGTGTGGGGCTGGGTGCCGTGTTCTTCCTGGCCCTCTCACCGCTGGGGTAGCCGGCGGCCCCTCGGGACCGGAAGCGGAGTTGACGGGGCCGTTTAAACGCTGGCTGCCTCGATGATTTCGGCGTGCAGGCGCAGCAGGGGTGCCGTGCGCTCCGCCGGGCCGCGGCCAAAGCCGCACTCGGTAGCGATGCCAAACTCCGTGAACCCTGCTTCGGCGAGCACGGGGCGGGCGGCGGCGATGCGATGGGCGGCGCCGGCAACGCCGTCCTCGTGGTGCACCAGGCCCAGGAAAAGCTTCGTTTCGGGGTGCAGCGCCAAGTGGGCCAGCGGCGTGAAGTAGGCTGCGTCGTCGCGCTCAATCGGGACCGGCAGGTGCAGGAACGCGACGGGTCGGGCGATCTTTGCAGCCAGCGCGTTGGCCACGGCAGTCAGGTTGGCTGCGTCGGCAGGCTCCACGAAGTGCTTCTCCGCAACATCGCCATAGCAGAGGTGGATGCCGAACGCCACGTCTTCCGGGACGGTGGAGGCAATCGCGGCGGCCATGGCGGCGACGGCGTCGATGATCCGTTCCGGGGTCGGGTTGGGCCCGTCCACGTACCAGAGGTCAGGGGTGTTGCCGCCGACGGAAACTTGTTCAATGTGGCTGAATTCGACGGCTAGGTCGAGCTGGATCGCCAGGTCTGCGGCGGGGATGCCTGCAGCGATTTCCGCAATCTCACGTTCCATCGCGGCGGCGTAGGCCGGGTAGACAATGGCCTGGTCGGCGGGGCTCAGGTACGATCCCAGCGGGGCCATGGGGGTGGGCAGGGCTACCTGGAAACGGGTGCCTTCGGTGATGCTGCCGGCTCCCCGCAACTCCGTGAAATCCTGGTAGCTGGCCAGGGCGGCCTCGGCGTAGCCCAGCGGTCCAAACTTCAGCTCGGCGGCGGGCACGGTGCCGTCGAAGGCAATCTTGCGCAGATCGAAGCCCGCAATCATGAACGGCTCACCCGGCACGCGGCTCAGGCCGTCAGCTGCCTCGAGCCTGGCGCCCTGGAAAAGGATCCAGTGGTAGCGCTCCCCCACTTCCCCGTCAGGGATGCGCGCAGCATGGGCGCC
>JBBSQT010000129.1:0-6109 GCA_038243775.1 Actinomycetales bacterium
CGGAATCCTTCGCCACGCTGCTGGTCACCGAGGCGGCGGACCGGGTTGCCGTCCAGCTGAACCGGCCCGGTGTGCGCAACGCGATCGATGCGGCAATGGTGGCGGAGCTGCACGCCGTGTGCGCCCGGCTGGAGGCGGCGCCGAAGGTGCTCATCCTCTCCGGCACTCCTGGCGATGAAGGCTCCGGCGCCGTGGGCGTCTTTGCCTCCGGAGCCGACATTGCTGATCTGAAGGAGCGGCGCCGCGAGGATGCCCTGGCCGGCATCAACTCCGGGTTGTTTGAACGGATTGCCCGCCTGCCCATGCCCGTCATCGCGGCCCTGGACGGCTACGCGCTGGGCGGTGGGGCAGAGCTGGCCTATGCGGCCGACTTCCGGATCGGCACCCGCGCCCTGCGCATGGGGCAACCGGAAACGGGCCTGGGCATCATGGCCGCCGCCGGGGCCACCTGGCGGTTGCAGGAACTCGTGGGTGAGCCGCTGGCCAAGGAAATGCTGCTGGCCGGGCGGATACTCACCGGGGAGGGCTGCCTGTGCGCCGGGCTCATCACCGAACTCGTCGAATCCGCAGGGCTTTTGGCCGCGGCTCATGCGCTCGCGGACCGTATCTGTGCGCAGGACCCCCAGGCGCTGCAGGCCACCAAGCGCGTGTTCCACCTGCCACGCGCCGCCCACCCGGAGGCCGACAACAAGGAGCAGGCGGAACTGTTTGAGTCCCCGGCGAAGTTCGAGCGCATGCAGGCATTTTTGGACAGGCACCCGGCGAAGCGAGAGGTAAAGACCAACCCATGAACCCCACGTCATCCTCCCCACCATCAGACGCCGCGCCATCTACGGGGCATTTTTCGCCAACGCTCTCCCACCCGCCGGCTCTCCCGCACCTGGTGGGGGTGCTCGGCGGCGGGCGCATGGGTGCCGGGATCGCGCACGCCTTCCTCATGGCCGGTTGCCGGGTGGCCGTGGTGGAGCGCGACGACGAAGCCGCGGCCGCAGCACGCGCCCGGGTGCAAAAGTCCGTGGAAAAATCAGTCGCCCGGAGCTTGGAACGCGGGATGGATCACGGGCTGGCCCACGGCGGCGGCAGCCCTGAACCTGTGCCGGCCAGCGCGGACCGGCCCCTCGACCGCCTGACAGTTTCCACCAACTATGCCGACTTTGCCCCCTGCGCCCTCGTTGTCGAGGCCGTGCCGGAGGTGCTGGAGCTCAAACGCTCCGCACTGCAGGCAGTGGAAAAACACCTGACGCCACAGGGATTCCTTGCCTCCAACACCTCCTCGCTGTCCATCACGTCGCTGGCCGCCGGGCTCCACCGCCCGGAACAGTTCCTGGGCCTGCACTTCTTCAACCCCGTCCCGTCCTCCGCCCTGGTGGAAGTGGTGCCGGGCGAACAAACGGCCTCCGCCCTGGCGGCCACGGCGAGGGGGTGGGTGGAAGCGTTGGGCAAGTCCGCCGTCGTGGTTCATGATTCACCGGGGTTCGCCTCCTCGCGGCTGGGGGTGGCGCTGTCGCTGGAGGCCATGCGTATGGTGGAGGAGGGGATCGCGACGCCGGAGGACATCGACGCGGCCATGGTGCTCGGCTACCGGCACCAGACGGGGCCGCTGCGCACCACCGACCTGGTGGGCCTGGATGTGCGGCTGGAGATTGCCGAGTATCTGGCGTCGTCCCTGGGGGAGCGGTTCGCGCCGCCGGCGATCCTGCGCGAGAAGGTGGCCCGCGGCGAGCTGGGCCGCAAGTCCGGCAAGGGATTTTTTGACTGGGATTGACTTGGCGCCGGGCGCCAAACGCCCGGAGAGCGCCGGAAGAAGAACGCACGAGAAGATGTAAACGAAAGAAGGGACGGTCTGGCCATGGCCACCGCAACGAAGGCAGCATTTGTTCCCAGTTATGTGCAGGGTGCGTGGTGGGAGCCCGACGACGGCGTCCGCGGCACCTTGGCCCTGGACGCCAGCACGGGGGAGGTGCTGGGACGGCTGTCCACCGAGGGCCTGGACCTGGCCGCCGTCGTGAACTATGGACGGACCACGGGACAGGACGGGCTCGGAAAACTGACCCTCCACGAGCGTGCCCTGAAGCTGCGCGAACTGGCAATCCACCTCAACGGCCGCCGCGAGGAACTCTATGAAATCTCCGCCCGGACCGGCGCCACGAGGGGTGATTCCATGGTGGACATTGACGGCGGCATCGGCGTCCTGTTCACGTATTCCTCCAAGGGCCGGCGCGAACTGCCCAACTCCAACGTCATTGTGGACGGGCCGGTGGAGGTGCTCAGCAAGGATGGTTCGTTCGCCGGTGAGCACATTTACACCCGCATCCCCGGCGTGGCCGTGCAGGTCAACGCCTTCAATTTCCCGGTGTGGGGCATGCTGGAAAAATTCGCGCCGGCGTTTATTGCAGGGGTGCCCACGATCGTGAAACCGGCCACCCCCAGCATGGAACTGGCCGTCGCCGCGGTGCGCATGATGGTTGAATCAGGCATCCTGCCGCCCGGATCGCTCCAGCTGGTGGCCGGCCCTGCCCGCAATATCCTGGACGACCTCGACTACCGCGACATGGTCTCCTTCACGGGCTCGGCCAGCACCGCCACGCAGCTGCGGGCACACCCAAACGTGGCCAGCGGCGGGGTCCGCTTCAACGCCGAAACGGACTCCCTCAACGCCGCCATCCTGGGCCCCGACGCCGTGCCCGGCACCCTGGAATTTGACGCGTTCATCCGCTCCGTGGTCACTGAAATGACCGTCAAGGCCGGACAAAAATGCACGGCCGTGCGCCGTGCCATCGTCCCCGAGGAGGTGCGCCAGCCCGTGATCGAGGCCATCGGGGCCAGACTCGCCGAGCGGGTGGTGGTCGGCGATCCACGCACCGAGGGCGTCACGATGGGCGCACTCGCCTCGCTCGACCAGCTCTCCAACGTCCGCGCCGCCGTCGAAACCATGCTCCACTCCGGCGGCACGCTCGCCTGGGGAACCCTCGAGCCGCCGGTTGTTGGCCCTGCCGAATCGGACGGAGGGCCGGACGGAGGGCCGGACGGAGGGCCGGGCGGGGCAGCGCCCGGGGCCGGTTCCGGCAAGGGAGCGTTCATGTCGCCGGTCCTCCTTGACTGGGCCGATTCGGAGTCGCCCGCCGTGCACTCGCTGGAGGCGTTCGGGCCGGTCTGCGGGGTGTTGGGGTTTTCCGCGCACGACGGCGGCGCCTCCGAGGCGGTCCGGCTCGCATCGTTGGGGGCCGGATCCCTCGTGGCGACCGTGTGCACCAACGATCCTGACTTTGCGCGCTCCGTGGTGACTGGCATTGCCGGCCACCACGGCCGCGTGCTGGTGCTGAACCGGGAGGACGCGCGCAGCTCAACCGGGCACGGTTCGCCCGTGCCGCAGCTGGTGCACGGCGGTCCGGGACGAGCCGGCGGCGGTGAGGAACTGGGCGGCATCCGCTCGGTCATGCACCACATGCAGCGCACCGCGATCCAAGGTTCGCCGAACATGCTCACGGCGTTGACCGGGGTGTGGCACGCCGGGGCAGACAGGGTTGTTGCCGGGGATCCGGAGTTTGGCGGGACAGCGGGGGCGGTGCACCCGTTCCGAAAGTCGCTCGCGGAGCTGCGGATCGGGGACGCGTTCGCATCGGGTCTCCGGGAGGTCACGCAGGCGGACATTACGGCGTTTGCCCAGTCCACCGGCGACACCTTCTACGCGCACACCGACCCGGCCGCCGCGGAAAAGAACCCTTTCTTTCACGGCATCGTGGCGCACGGGTACCTGCTGGTGTCTTGGGCCGCCGGGCTGTTTGTGGAGCCGGCGCCGGGCCCTGTCCTGGCGAACTACGGGCTCGACCATTTGCGCTTCCTGACCCCCGTGTCCGGCGGCGATTCCATCCGGGTGACCCTGACGGCCAAGCAAATCAGCCCGCGCGTCACCGACGACTACGGTGAAGTCCGCTGGGACACGGTCCTGCACAACCAAAACGGCGACATCGTGGCCACCTACGACGTCCTGACCCTCGTGGAAAAGGAAAACACCCTCTACGCCTGACGCAGTTTGTGCCGCCGGGCCCGCCAACACCCCGGACCGCCGGCCCGCTCAAATCGGTTGTACAGTTAATGCCCATGTTTCGCGACAACATTGGCATTAACTGTACATTCGATTTGGGCGCGGGCCCCAAGGGCCTATTCGAGTTCCGTGACGTCCACCAGGTTGTCGTAGAAGCACACATGGCCGGCCAATTCAGCGGCGGGCGGCAGCGGGGCCACATAGCTCCAAGCAACGTCGTGACCGGAACCGGAACCGGAATCATCTTCGCTTTCGGTACCAGTGCCACCTGAACCTGCCGCGTGCGCCAAGCGCCAGTAGCTCGCTTCGCCCTTGTACGGGCAGAGAGTCGCGGATCCGGTGGCCACCAGGGCGTCCCAGTTCACGTCGGCCGGCGGCAGGTAGATCCGTTCGGCCAGGCCGGTTTCAAACACCATTAGCGGGGTGGCCGATTCGGCCAGCACCACACCCCCCGCCGTGACGCGCACGTGCCGGGAACTGTGGCGGATGTCCACGCGGTGGAAGGGGTCGCGCGGGTGGGACTGCACAGGGTCGTCCTCCTCAAACCAGTCAAACGCGGCAGGGTCGAAGGCGACATACCCTTCCAGATCTGCGTCGTCGAGCCGGAACGCGGCACCCGCGGCGGTCTGCCCGCCGGCGGAGACGTCCAGCGCGGACCCGGGCGCACTGTGCCGATGGAAGGGGATGCCCAAGTGCTGTGCGGCTGGCAGGGAATCTGGGGAAGCAAGGCTTTCGGCGGGGCTCAGGACACCCGCGACGCCGTCCGCCGGCACCGCGTAGCACGGCACCATCCGCCGGGGTTCCCACAACACAACGGCCCGCCGTGAATCCAGCACCGGCACACCATGGAGCAGCGCCCGGATGCGTTTGGTGGTGGGTTCGTAGCGGAGTTCGCGGGAGAGTTCTTGCAGAAATTCGGAAATTCTTGTGGCCATGCCTCCAGCCTGCTCCGCCGTGCCGTGAATGTCGAGGGCCGTCACCGTCCGCGCTCTGGGAGGAGGAACGGGGAGGAGGAACGAGGAGGCGCAACGGGAGGCGGAAAGGGTCGGATTCAGCGGCGCAGCCCCTGGAACGACATGGCCAGCACATCGTCGGCCAGCTGTTCGGCGGAGAGTTTGCCGCCCGGTTTGTACCACTCGACGATCGAGTTAACGGTGCCGGACAGCAGCCGGGTGATGGTGGAGGCAGCGATGTCGGTGCGAACGGCCCCGGAGGTCTGGGCCTCGGCAACCAGCTCTGTCATGGTGCGGTCGAAGGCACGGCGGCGGGCCATGGCAATTCGTTCCATCTCCGTGTTGCCTCGCAGCCGCAGCAGCAGAGTGACGAACGGCAACCTGTCCGCGAGCACCCCGATCATCCCCCTGAGCACAAACTCGAGGCGTGCCTCCGGCGCCCCGGAGATGGCGCCGTCGAGCGTCAACACGCCCTCGAGGCCGCCCAGGGCTTCCTCCAGGGCGAGCCGGAGCAGGTCTTCCTTGGACGGGACATGGTGGTAGATGGCGGACTTGGAGATGCCGAGGTGTTCGGCGAGGATCCCCATGGACGTGGCCTCGTAGCCGTGCTTGTTGAACACGTCAACGGCAATCCGCAGCACTGACTGCTGGTCATATCCCGGCCTGCCCCGCTTGACGGAAGGGGAAGGCGTGGCGGTGCGGGCGGAGTTGGGCATGGGTCCTAGTTTCTCACGGGGTTCCGGCGGGCCCGGACTGCGGGTCAGGGCTTGGGACGGTTGTCGTAGATGCGCCGCAGCTTGCCGTTGGAACGTGCCAGGGTGCCGGGTTCGACGACGTCGACGGTGCAGGAGGAGCCGATGCCGTCCTTGACCCGCCGCCGCAGCGTTGCCGCGGCGGCGGTGCGCTCCTCCGCGCTGGTGTTCTCACGCGGTTCAATGTGGATGGTCAGCTCGTCGAGGCGTCCGGGGCAGGTCAGCTCCAGCTGGAAGTGCGGGCTCAGCGCCGGGATGCGCAGCGCGATTTCCTCGATTTGCGACGGGAACATGTTCACCCCGCGCAGGATGATCATGTCATCACTGCGCCCAAAGATGCGCGCCATCCTGCGCATGGC
>JBBSQT010000130.1:0-6107 GCA_038243775.1 Actinomycetales bacterium
AACGCGGAAGGATGTAGTCGTCCAGCTGGCCGAGGGCACGGCCGGCCGTGGCGCGGGCCTGCTCCGCCGCCGGCAGAGCGAGCGGAAGCTCCAGCGCGGCCAGCTCGGCACGCACTGTTTCCAAAAGTTCGACGGCGGCTTCCTGCTGCGCCGCCGCTTCGGGGCCGCTGGTTCCGGTGCCGCTGGGGTCACTCGAATCGGTGGGGTTCACAGCTTCATCATGCCAGTTGGTTGTGCTGGTCCGGGGCATTGGTGTTGATACCGTTGGCAAATTGTTGTGCTGGGTGTTGTAGCGGGGCTCCCCGCAGTCCGGACTCCTCCCACGAGTGCGCCACCCCCCTCACCTCCGGCCCGGCCTGCCCTGCGGCCTCTTCTGCCGCATTTCCTCCCGCCGGGCGGGCAGCTGCTGCCACATCACGTTATAGGCTAGCGGAATGACTTTGGCGCGCTGGGAGCGGGTGGCCGAGTGGCCCCTCATCATCATTTCCATCCTCTTTTTAGCAGCCTATTCGGTGCAGGTGCTGTCCTCCGGCTCATCCGCGACCACTGCCGGATGGTTCATGAGCGCAACGTGGGGATTGTTCCTCGTCGACTATGTGGTGTCCCTGTGGCTGGCTCCGCAACGGTTGAATTGGTTCTTCCGGCACCTGCATGAACTGGCCATCGTGGTGCTGCCGATGCTCCGTCCCCTGCGGTTGCTGCGTCTTGTCACCCTGATCGGTGTCCTGCACCGTGTCGCAGGCAATGCCTTGCGCGGGCGTGTGGTCACCTATGTGGTGGCGGCATCCGTTTTGCTGGTCTACGTTGGTGCCCTGGCCATGTACGACGCGGAGAAGGGCGCCCCCGCTGCGTCCATCCAGTCCTTCGGCGACGCCGCCTGGTGGGCCTTGGTCACCATCACCACGGTGGGATACGGAGATCTGTCGCCGGTGACAGCAACTGGCCGCGTGATCGCCGTCGGGCTCATGATTGGCGGCATCGCCCTGCTGGGCACCGTTACGGCGACGCTCGCTTCGTGGCTGGTCGAGAAGGTTTCTGCCGATGACACGACCGCCCAGGCCGCATCCGTTGAGCACATCAATTTGCTGCGGGATGAGATCCGCGAGTTGCGCCGGGAACTCGACGCCGCGGACCGCCCGTCCAGGTTGCCTCCCTGTTAGGGCAGCAGCTGATAGAAAGACAACGGCGGGACCGGGGCAAATCGCTACACGTGCGGCCACACAGACCCCCGACTGCCAAGCATGTGAACCTTTTGCGCGCGACCGTTCCCCGCAGACGGTACCCGCTGCCTCTTGACGTTTTCGCGCAGGTTGAACCATCGCGAAAACATCAAGGCACAGCGAAAACGTCAAAGGGCAGGACACGTCAAAGGGGCGCGGATTCCAGCCGGCAGGCCCCAAAGCCGGGACGGACCCGCAGTTTCGATTGATTTGCACATGGACGTCGGCTGTTTCCCGACACGCCCATCGCTGTTGCCGCCGCTTGCGCATAATGCCGCCGCTATACCTGCGGCACATTGCGCGAGCGGCGGCATCGTTGAAAACGGGAGGGATTTGCGACTGTAGGAGCGGAAGGCAAGCGGAAGGCAAAAGGCCGGGCATCCAGTGGATGCCCGGCCTTGCTTGTGACCCCAGCGGGATTCGAACCCGCGTTACCGCCGTGAGAGGGCAGCGTACTAGGCCGCTATACGATGGGGCCCTAATACATTCATTTCTTGCTCAACGAACTTCAAGAACATTACCCGAAATTTGCTTCACTCGCCAAATGAAAGGCGGCTTTTACAAGCGCTGGGATACCAGGACTCGAACCTAGAATGTCGGTACCAGAAACCGATGTGTTGCCAATTACACCATATCCCAATGGCTGCACGGTGCCCTGAACTTCCCGGGTTTCCCCAGTTCCTTCAGCGGCTCTCGCGCCGGGATAAAACTATACCCGAGACTTTGCGTAAGTCCAAAACGGGAAGGCCGCTTTCCCCTGAGCCGTGCATCACACCCGAAGTTCGGCGGCGGAAATCCCCGCAAGGAGCGGAATTTTCGCCAGTGAAACCATGTCCGCAACTTCGGCAGCGGCAGCGGCAGCGGCAGCGGCCGGTTCCGTCCCGGCCGCCGTCCTCGTCTTTGTCCCGGCCGCCGGCTCCGCCCCCGGCGAGAGCCCGGGCCGCGGGGCGCCCGTCCGGTTCAGCCACACGCCGTGCAGGCCGGCACTGACGGAACCCACGCCGTCGATTACGAAGTTGTCCCCTATATACAGGGTCTCCCCGGGGGCGGTGCCGATGAGCCTGCACCCTTCGAGAAAGATCGCAGGATCGGGTTTGGCCACGTTGACGGTGTCGATCCCCACCAGCAGGGCAATGCGCGCCAGCCCGGCCGCATCCAGCTTGGCCCGCTGATAGTCGTGGACGTTGTTGCTGACGGCGCCGTAGGGGATCCCCGCGGCATCCAGCGTGTCGAGGAGAGGCACAACGTCGGCAAAGGCCCGGATGGAGCGTGGCTGGGCCGCTTCGAAGTCGGCAATCCACCGGGCCTCGGCGGCGGCGTCGAAGCCGTCAAAGCCCAGCTCCTCGAACACGGCGCGGGCCCGCAGGCCGCGCTGCTCGTGGAACGTGAACTCACCGGCCACGTAGCGGTCGTAGTAATCATGCACGTCCGCCATGTAGGAGGCTGAAAACCGGGACCAGTCCGCCGCGCCAAAGCGCGGCAGCAGGTGCGCGGAGGCGGCCATCATGGCGTCGGACATGGCCGCCACGAGGTCCACGAGGGTGTCGTCGATGTCAAACAAAACGCCCCTGATCCGCCCTGCCCAAGCGGCGGAACCAGGGGTCTTCTGAATTGCGTTGAGCGTCAAGGAACTTATCCCCTGAAAGCGCGCAGGCGGACCAGTGCGGATTCCTTGCCCAGAATCACCATGGATTCAAAGAGCGGCGGGGAAACCTTGCGGCCGGAGACGGCAGTGCGGATCGGGCCGAAGGCCAAGCGCGGTTTGATGCCCAGACCTTCCACCAGGGCGGACTTCAACGCAACCTGGATGGATTCGGCATCCCAGGCTTCCAAAGGCGAAAGGGCGGCCAAGGCAGCATCCAAAACGTCGGCCAGGTTCTCGGGCATGCCTTTCAACGCATCCTCGGCGACGTCAACGGCGTCGTCCTTCTTGAACAGGAAGGAAATCATCCCAGGCGCCTCGCCCAGCAGGGTGATGCGCTCCTGGACCAGCGGGGCGGCCTCGTCGAGGATGTCGTTCTCGCGCTCACTCAACTCGGCGCCCACCAGCCCGGCGGCCTGCAGGTACGGGACCAGGCGGTTGCGGAAGTCGCCCGGCTCCAAAAGACGCACGTGCGTGCCGTTGATGGCCTCGGCCTTCTTGATGTCGAAACGGGCCGGGTTGGCCAGGACGTTGTGGACGTCGAAGTTTTCCACCAGCGAAGCGACGGTGAAGATGTCCTGGTCGGCGGAGAGCGACCAGCCCAGCAGCGAGAGGTAGTTCAGCAGGCCTTCGGGGATGAAGCCGCGGTCGCGGAGCAGGAACAGGCTCGACTCGGGGTCGCGCTTGGAGAGCTTCTTGTTGCCGGCGCCCATGACGTAGGGCAGGTGGCCGAACAGCGGCATGTACTCGGCGACGCCGATGGCGTACAGGGCCTGGTACAGGGCGACCTGACGCGGGGTGGAGGAGAGCAGGTCCTCGCCGCGCAGCACGTGGGTGACGCCCATGAGGGCATCATCCACAGGATTCACCAGCGTGTACAACGGTGCCCCATTGGGGCGGACAATGGCGTAGTCCGGGACTGATCCTGCCTTGAAGGTGATCTCGCCCCGGACCAAATCGGTGAACGTGATGTCGGCATCCGGCATGCGCAGGCGCAGCGCCGGTTGGCGGCCCTCGGCCTTGAAAGCAGCAATCTGCGTCTCGGAGAGGTCACGGTCAAAGTTGTCGTATCCAAGCTTAACGTCCCGACCGGCCGCCTTGTGACGATCCTCCACTTCTTCCGGTGTGGAATAAGACTCATATGCATGCCCGCCCGCCACCAGCCTGGCAATGACGTCCTGGTAGATGTCCCCGCGCTGCGACTGGCGGTACGGCTCATGCGGCCCGCCCACCTCCACGCCCTCGTCCCAGGTGATGCCCAGCCACTTCAGCGCGTCGAGGAGCTGAAGGTAGCTTTCCTCACTGTCACGATTGGCGTCGGTGTCTTCGATGCGGAAAATCATCTTCCCGCCGGTATGCCGGGCGTACGCCCAGTTGAACAGGGCTGTGCGGATCAGCCCTACGTGGGGCGTTCCGGTGGGCGAGGGGCAAAAACGCACCCGGACAGGGGTTTGCGCGGTGACAGTGGGGATTGAGGCAGCATTAGTCATGATGGAACCCAGTTTAGCCGCCCCGGTGGGCGCTGTGCGCATCAGGTACGACGCCGGGACGTTCAGCTCCGCGCTTGGCCCACCGCAGGTGTTCCGGCGGTTCCGGCTCCCCCGAGGCGCCGCACCCGGGCTCACTGCCTAAAAAGCGGTGGTGCTGCGGCGAATAAACCATTGACACCTCCGTTCACCCGGGAGTAATCTACAACCAAATGGTTGCAGATCAGCTCAGAGAAGAAGAAGCGGACCGCCTGTTCCAGGCTTTCTCCGATTCTACCCGCCGGGACATTGTCCGCCGGGTCAGTGCGGAGTCATTTTCAGTTTCAACTCTTGCCGCTTTCTACACCATGAGTTTCGCGGCGGTCCAAAAGCATGTGGCCGTCTTGGAACGCGCAGCCCTTGTCACCAAGGAAAAGCGCGGCAGGGAGCAACTCGTGCATGCAAATCACGAGGGCTTGGCGAAGGCCAGGGCGCTGCTTGACGAATACGAGGTGATCTGGCGGGAAAGATTCTCTCGGATCGCGAACATTTTGGCAGAAGAAACAACACCGGAACAGGGAGACGAATCAGCATGACTGTGACAAGTTCAATCAAGAACGCCGAGGACCTGACCATGACCATCACGGCCGAGTTCGCCGCAGGTGCGGACCGCGTGTGGCAGATCTGGGCGGATCCGCGCCAGCTGGAACGCTGGTGGGGCCCGCCCACCTTCCCTGCAACGTTTGAGCTTTTTGAGTTCCGTCCCGGCGGCTCGGCCAGCTATTTCATGACAGGCCCCGACGGCAGCAAGGCCCGTGGTTGGTGGAAGTTCACGGACATGAGCGCACCCCACAGCCTGGAACTTGACGACGGATTCGCCGACGACAACGGCGACCCCGTCACCGACATGGGCACCGCGCACATGCAGGTCACCCTCGAAGACCTCGATGGCAACACCCGGATGAACATCACCAGCAAGTTCGAGCGCGCCGATCAGATGGAAAAGATGATCCAGATGGGCATGGAGGAAGGCATGAAGGAAGCCATGGGCCAGATCGATAAAATCCTGGCGGAGTAGTTTCGGCAGCCAACGCCGAGTCACCGCCGTCAGCAGGCATGAACCAACTCAAAAATGATCCCGGAGCTGCGCCATACAAGTCTGCGCTAAAACATCCGCTCAATTCTCCGTTTGCTTTGCGGGGCCGCTAAAAGTGGTCACCTGACCCAACGTACGGCCGGAAGAAGTCCGCATGATCATTCCTTGCCGTGTCCATCAAGGGCGCGATCATCCGGTTCTTGCTTCCCAAAATCCGGAATTCTTCGGGAACCGTCACATCATGCGAGATATGCCAACGGGATTTCCCGTTTTCTTCCAGGCGCAGCGCCTCGACCCTCCTGTGAACCCGCTGAGGCGAATTCATGTTCAACCAGGCCAGGGAAAACTCCGGACTGATGGTGCTCAGAGGAGTTAATGCGACGGGCTTCGATGACATGCCCAGGTTCTACGAGCAAACGCGCAGAGGCCTGTCGCTCTTCTCCGGAAGCTATGGGCAACCGCGAAAGCTCGTGCCTTAGGTGAACAGCGCGTTCTTGGGCTCGTTCTTCTTAACGAACTGCCAGCCGAACCACAGCACCAAAGCCATTACCGGAATGGTGCAGAGCGTCCACAGACCAAGGAGGAACTGGCCGCCGTCGGGCTTGGTCAAGGTGTCGAATCCGATCAAGACAGTGATGACCATCAACGAACCAAGGCCAATCCAGCTTGTCCACGGCGCCCCG
>JBBSQT010000131.1:0-6089 GCA_038243775.1 Actinomycetales bacterium
GCGTGCCAGGGCCACCGGGCCGCCTGAAACGCCGCCCGCACGCCTGCCGTCATCAATCCGTGAAGCCGGCTGCCCACCTCCGCGGCTCGGCAACTTGATGAGGATGCCAGGGGCCGGCACGGCCAGTGCAGCGCAGGTCAGTCGTTGCTGGTGGTCCAGTCGGACGGGCCCGTGGAACCGGCCGGGTATTCCTCCATGGGAACCTCCCCGGACTTCCATGCCGCAAAGGCGTCCTCAACAATTCGCCAGCACTCCTCGGCAGTGTCCCCGCGAACCGACAGCAGCGGGTCCGCGCTGAGCACGCCGTCGAGCACTTCACCATAGGGCAGGAGCGGATCGCTGCCCAGTTCTGCCTCCAGCTGCACCCGGTCGAGGGTGAACATGTCCCCGGGGCCGTTCACATCCAGGTCAAGGGTCAGGTTGTCGGGGCCAAAACCAATGTGCAGCCGCGTGGGGGAGTCGGTGCCCTTGAACCCGGCGGGCAGGTGGGGGACGGGTTTGAAGGTGACCACGGCCTCCTTGCGGTTACGGCCCAGCGCCTTTCCGGAGCGCAGGATGAACGGCACCCCGGCCCAGCGCCAATTGTTGACATGGACCTCAACTTCGGCGAGCGTCTCCGTGTCGTTGGCCGGATCAACACCTTCCTCGGAGAGGTAGTCGGGCACCTGCCTCTCGCCGATGTCGCCGTGGGTGTACCGGGCCCTGCGGGTGTACGCGGCATAGTCGGCGCTGCCATTGGGGCCGATGGAGCTGGCGCGCAGGACGGCCGCAATATTGGAACGAACGTCCTTTTCGTGCAGCGTGGCGGGCGGCTCCATGGCCATGATCGCCATGATTTGCAGCAGGTGGCTTTGAATCATGTCCCGGCCGGCCCCGGCGTGGTCGTAGTAGCGGGCGCGGTTTTCCAGGGTCAGGGATTCATCAAAGATGATCTCCACCTTTTCAACGTGCTCCCCGTTCCATGAATGCTCCAGCAGCCTGTTGGCGAAACGCAGCCCCATGATGTTCAGGACGGTTGACTTGCCCAGGAAGTGGTCGACCCGGTGAATGTGATCCTCCGGAACCAGCGTGGCCAAGGTGGCGTTGAGGGCACGGGCCGATGCGGCACTGGAGCCGAACGGCTTTTCCATGACCAGCCGGGTGCCCGGAGGCAGGTCCTCAGGGTTCAGGGCCTGGCACGCCTTCTGGCTCACGGCCGGAGGCAGGGCAAAATACAAGGCCACGGGGCCCTCGACAGATTTCAGGAACCCGCCCAGTGCCCCCTTGGCCGTCACGTCGAGCTCGTGGTAGCTGCTGTTGGACTGCACGCGCTGCAGTTCCGTGCGGCCGTCCGCGGTGGCGGAGCTGTCCTTTGTCAAGGCGTCGGCAAAACTGTCCGTCAGCCGTTTCTGCCACTTTTGCGCAGTCCAGTCGTCGCTGCCGGCACCCACAAGTGCCAGCCCGGGCGCCCGGCCGGAGGCGATGAGGCGGCCCACGCCGGGCAGCAGGAGCCTGCCGGTGAGATCCCCCGAGGCGCCGAGGATCACCAGGGTCTTGATGCGCCTGCCGGTAGCAGGCGGGGAAGCCGGGATCCCGGCGTCGTGCGTGGGAGGAACAGGGCTGGAGGCTGAGGTGGTTTTCGTCACATTCCCAGCATGCCACCCTTTCGGCAGCATTTGGTGGACACCTGCCGCAACGACGTCCATGTTTCCAGCCGTGGCAAACTCTGGGGCACACATCGGGCAGGGTTCGGTGCCGTGTGCCCCAAAGGCGGCGCGAAGTTGATACCCTTGATAGTTGATACCCTCAGGAAAGGGAGTTGGGCGGTTTGAAAAAATCGTCCCACCGGTCTCATCCTGATTAACGTATATTGCCGCGTCTTGCGTGCGGCCTGGCCCCGGGCCGGGCCGCGCCAGCGTTGGTGAATCCTGACGAAAGAAGTGCGCGGCGCGTGTTCAACTCCCTATCTGATCGCCTGACAGCAACTTTTAAGAACTTGCGCGGCAAGGGTCGGCTGAGTGAGGCCGACGTCGATGCCACAGTCCGCGAGATCCGTCGCGCCCTGCTGGATGCTGACGTTGCCGTGCCCGTTGTGCGCGCATTCACCGCCAAGGTCCGCGAGCGTGCACTGGGCTCCGAAGTCAACGAGGCGCTGAACCCGGCACAGCAGATCGTCAAGATCGTCAATGAGGAACTTGTTGCGATTTTGGGTGGCGAAACCCGCCGCATCAACCTGGCCAAGAACCCTCCCACCGTCATCATGCTGGCTGGCCTGCAGGGTGCGGGCAAGACCACGCTGGCCGGCAAGCTGTCCAAGTGGCTCAAGGGCCAGGGCCACAGCCCGCTGCTGGTTGCCGCCGACCTGCAGCGGCCCAACGCCGTCAAGCAGCTCCAGGTCAACGGTGAACGCGCAGGCGTCCCCGTCTTCGCACCTCACCCGGGCGTTTCCAGCGAATTCGAATCGGCCACCGGGGATCCCGTGGCCGTCGCCCAGGCTGGTATCGCCGAAGCCAAGTCCAAGCTGTACGACGTCGTCATTGTCGACACCGCGGGCCGCCTCGGCATCGACGCGGAACTGATGAAGCAGGCCGCGAACATTCGCGCCGCCATCAACCCCGACGAGGTCCTCTTCGTCATTGACGCCATGATTGGCCAGGACGCCGTCAACACGGCCCAGGCGTTCAACGAGGGCGTGAACTTCACCGGCGTGGTGCTGACCAAGCTCGACGGCGACGCCCGCGGCGGTGCCGCCCTCTCCGTCGCCTCCATCACCGGCAAGCCCGTCATGTTCGCCTCCACGGGTGAGTCGCTGGACGATTTTGAGCTGTTCCACCCTGACCGCATGGCCAGCCGCATCCTGGACATGGGTGACGTCCTCACCCTCATCGAGCAGGCTGAAAAGAACTGGGACAAGGGCGAAGCCGAGCGGATGGCGCGCAAGTTCGCCGACCAGGAAGACTTCACCCTGGACGACTTCCTCGCCCAGATGCAGCAGATCCGCAAAATGGGCTCCATGAAGAAGATGCTCATGATGATGCCCGGCGCCGCGAACATGCGCCAGCAGCTGGAGAACTTCGACGAGCGCGAGATTGACCGCGTCGAGGCGATTGTCCGCTCCATGACCGCGCACGAGCGTGTTGCGCCGAAGATCATCAACGGTTCCCGCCGCGCCCGCATCGCCAAGGGTTCCGGTGTCCATGTTTCAGAGGTCAACGGACTGCTGGAGCGTTTTGGCCAGGCCCAGAAGATGATGAAAAAGATGGCGCAGGGCGGCGGCATTCCCGGCATGCCCGGTGTTGCCGGACCCGGCGGTTTCAACAGCGCCCGCAAGGGCAAGCAGGGCGCCAAGAAGAAGGCCCGCTCCGGCAACCCGGCCAAGGCAGCCGCCGAGCTGAAGGCTGCGCAGGAGAAGGCCAACGCGCCGAAGTCGCTGCCCACGGGTGCCGCATTCGGTGCCGGAGCCGAGGACTTCGATCCGAGCAGCCTGAACCTGCCCAAGGGTTTTGAGAAGTTCCTGGGCAAATAGGGACACCGCGCTGCCGCCGTCCGGAATGAGGCCCCTGGCAGTTTTCGGACACAGGCAGTGATCAGGACCCGCAGGGGAATCTCCACGAGATGCTCCTGCGGGTTTATCGCATTAAGGTCAAAATTACCCACGACAGTTTCAGCTTGGAGGTCTAGAATGCCCCTAGGAGTCGCGCGAAGACCAAACTGATCCACCACCGCGGGGCTTTTGCCATGGAGGCGCACAATGAAAATCTTGCGGTCACATGGGGGGAACCGAAAGCCAGTCTTTCGGTTAGTGGGAATTCTTGCAGTATCTTTTTTGGCCCTGACCGGATGCACTTCGGGAAACGGATCAGCCAACAACACCGGCAACTCGGCATCGGCACCGGGCAAGGCGGCGAATACGGCCACCTTTGCCGAACCACCAAACACTGTTCCAAACTGGATTTGGCCGTTCACGCCCATCGCCGATTTTTCGGTATCCAACATTTCCGACCTGCAGCAGCTGATGTACCGCCCGCTGTATTGGTTCGGCAATGCGGGCAAGGCCGAGGTCAGCGACCAGCTGAGTCTGGCAGCTGAGCCGGTCTACAGCAACGGTGGCAAGACCCTTACGATGACGCTCAAGGACTACAAATGGTCCGACGGGACGGCCGTGACCTCTGCCGATGTTATGTTCTGGTTCAACATGGCCAAAACCGAAAAGGCCAACTTTGCCGCCTATGTGCCGGGACAGTTCCCGGACAATATCGTCTCGGCCACCACACCCGATGCAAAGACCATCGTGTTCAATACCGACAAGGCTTACAGCCAGCAGTGGATGCTGTACAACCAGCTGAGCCAGATCAGCCCCATGCCCCCGGCATGGGACATGACCAGCGCAACGGCCAAGGGCACTTGTGCAACGGACGCCTCAAGCTGCGCCGCCGTGTACACGTACATGGTGTCCCAGTCCAAGGATCTGCCCACTTACGCAACGAACCCGTTGTGGCAGGTGGTTGACGGCCCATGGACGCTCAAGAGCTTCAACGCTGACGGGCACATCACGTTCGTCCCGAACACCAAGTACTCCGGTCCGGTGAAGGCAACGCTCAAGGAATTCATTGAGGTGCCGTTCACCACGGACGCCGCCGAGTTCAATGTCCTGCACGGTGCCAGCACCATAGATGTTGGCTACATTCCCACACAGGACCTGAGTTCCCCGCGTCCGGCCAACACCACTCCTGACCAGGCTGGGCCGAACCCGCTCAGTGCGAATTACACCATGGCGCCGTGGAACCTGTACGGCATCAACTACTTCCCGATCAACTACAACAACCCGACGGTTGGGCCGATCTTCAAGCAGTTGTACTTCCGCCAGGCACTGCAATCGGTGGTTGACCAGAAGGGCATCCTGACCAATGCAGCCAAGAATTACGGCTTCGAGACCACCGGCCCTGTGCCGCTGTTCCCGGACAGCCCGCTGATTTCTTCCACGGAGCAAAGCAACCCCTACCCGTTCGACATCGCCTCAGCCACCAAGGTCCTAACAAACAATGGCTGGAGCGTCACGGCCGGCCAGGCCGCAACGTGCACCAAACCAGGCACGGCAGCCGGTGACTGTGGGGCGGACATCAAGGCAGGGCAGCCCCTGACGTTCACCCTGCAATATGCCAGCGGCCAGCAAACCATCACCACGGCCATGGAATCCATGAAGTCCAATGCCGCCCAGGCCGGAATCGTCCTGAACCTGGTCCCGGCACCGTTCAACACGGTGACAGGCACTGCGGTTCCCTGCACCGGGGCAAGCTGCACGTGGGAGATGGGCAACTGGGGAGGCGGCTGGGTGTACGCACCCGACTTCTACCCGTCCGGTGAGACCCTGTTCCAGACGGGGGCAGGTTCCAACAGCGGGAGCTATTCCAACCCCGCCATGGACCAGCTCATTGCGGCAACCACCACCGAAAGTGGCACGGCAGTGATGCAGGCCTACGAAAATGCGTTGGCTAAGGACGTGCCGGTCATTTGGCAGCCAAATTACACGTACAGCCTGACCATGGTCGCCAACGCGCTCAAGGGCGTCACACCCCAGAGCCCGTACGCGAACCTCACTCCCGAGGCTTGGCATTACTAAAGGCCCCGGAGCAAGGTAACAACGCAACCGGAAAGGGAATCCAGGATAGGGCGGCGAGGGATATGAACACCCACAACGACCGGCACAGCAGGACCGGATCATGATTGGGTATATCCTTCGCCGCGTCCTGCAATCCCTACTGGTGGTCCTGGTGGTCACCATCATCGTCTTCATCCTGCTGCACCAGCTTCCGGGCGGTGCCGCGCGGGCCATTTTGGGCCCGCGGGCCACAGCTGCCCAGATGAGTGAATTCAATGCCGCCAACGGCTACAACCAGCCGTTGTTCCTCCAGTATTTTCGGCAGCTGGGCCAGTGGCTCACCGGCAACTTCGGCTTCTCCATCAAACTCAATCAATCGGTGAGCTCACTTTTGGTCCAGCGCATGCCCAAGACCATCATTCTGGGCCTGCTCTCGCTGCTGCTGACGATCCTCGTGGCCATTCCCGTGGGCATCTACCAGGCCGTGCACCGCAACAAGTCCTTTGACTAC
>JBBSQT010000132.1:0-6048 GCA_038243775.1 Actinomycetales bacterium
AGGCAAGCGGTACGATGAGCGCGGTAGCAAACGCGCCGCTGACCACCCAAGCCGGGATGAAGCCGCCCGGACCGCCGTTGAAAACACTCACGGGTGTGGCAATGAGCCACAGGAGGGTCATGAGGACAAAATCCACGCCGAAGCGGTGCCGGCGGAACCAGTCGTAGATGGAATGCATGATCACAGGCTCAACTCTAGGGTGCATGTGGCGCCGCGGCATCGTGCCCAAGGTGGACATCCACCGGCGGCGTCTCACAGAATGAGACTCCTTGCCCATCATGTGGATGGTTTGGCTAGGCTGAAACCATGAGCGCAACCATTGACACAGCCGGCATTGACATTGCCGTAATCGCCGGCGACGGCATCGGTCCCGAGGTCACCGCGGAGGCCGTGAAGGTCCTGAAGGCCGTCACCGCATCCGCCGGACTCGGGTTGAAGCTGACCGATTACAAGCTCGGCGCCGAGCACTGGCTGGCCACGGGCGTTACGCTCCCCGAGACCACCATCGAAGCCCTGCGCGGCCACGACGCGATCCTCTTCGGCGCCGTCGGCGCGGCCCCCGGCGACACCTCGATTCCCTCCGGGCTGATCGAGCGCGAAATGCTGCTGAAGCTGCGCTTCGCCCTGGACCACTATGTGAACCTGCGCCCCTCCTTCCTGTACGACGGCGTTCCCTCACCTTTGGCAAACCCCGGCACCATCGACTTCGTTGTGGTCCGCGAGGGCACCGAAGGCCCCTATGTCGGCAACGGCGGCGTACTGCGCAAGGGCACCCCGCACGAGGTCGCCACCGAGGTTTCCGTCAACACCGCCTTCGGCGTTGAGCGCCTGGTCCGCGACGGTTTCCGCCGCGCCAACGAGCGCCCCCGCAAGAAGCTGACCTACGTCCACAAGCACAACGTGCTGGTGTACGCCGGCCACCTGTGGAAGCGAACCGTCGAGGCCGTGGCCAAGGAATTCCCGTTGGTCAGCGTCGACTACCTGCACGTTGACGCGGCCATGATCTTCCTGGTCACCGATCCGGCACGCTTTGACGTGATCGTGACCGACAACCTGTTCGGCGACATTGTCACAGACCTGGCCGCGGCCGTCACCGGCGGCATCGGCCTGGCAGCCTCCGGCAACATCAACATGGACCGCACGGCCCCGTCCATGTTCGAACCGGTCCACGGCTCCGCCCCCGACATTGCGGGGCGGCAGGTGGCGGACCCCACCGCTGCCATCCTCTCCGCGGCCCTCCTGCTGGACCATCTGGGCCACCGGAATGCGGCAGCCCGGATCCAGGCCGCGGTCGCCGCCGACATTGCCGCCCGCGACGCGTCGTCCCCCAGGACAACCAGCACCATCGGCGACGCCATTGCAGGGTCCCTCTAGCGCCGTCGCACTTCATCCGGCAGAGTAGGCTAAGGCACACAGGGTGAATGCGGCGTAACTGAAATGTTCCGCAGCGGACGCCGTGTGCAGAGAACTGACAGGCCCCAAACCCCGCCCGGCGCCAGGTCCGGGCCGGGCTACCTTGTGGAGGAAGCATGACCCAGAGCGCCAACGAGCTGAGCTTTTCGCAGCAGCTCAACGAGAACCCCAAGAGCAGCGCGGACCGGGACGCCATTTTGGCCAACCCCGGATTCGGCGACTACTTTACGGATCACACGGCCGTCGTGGATTTCAAGGTCGACGCCGGGGGCGCCGGCGGTTGGTCGAACGCGCGCATTGAACCTTACGGGCCCATCGCCATGGACCCCGCCGCCGCCGTCCTGCACTACGGCCAGGAGATCTTCGAAGGCATGAAGGCCTACCGCCATGCCGACGGATCCATCTGGACGTTCCGTGCCGAGGCCAACGCCGCCCGCCTGAACGCCTCCGCGCGCCGCCTGGCACTGCCGGAACTGCCCCCCGAAACTTTCCTCGAATCGCTGCGCCAGCTGGTCGCCCTGGACAAGGACTGGGTCCCCTCCGGAGACGGCGACGCCCTGTACCTGCGCCCGTTCATGATCGCCACCGAGGCGTTCCTGGGAGTCCGTCCGGCCCGCGAGGTCTCCTACCGGGTCATCGCCTCGCCCGCCGGCAACTACTTCGGCGGCGAGCTCAAGCCCGTTTCGATCTGGCTGACCACCACGTTCGCCCGCGCCGGCGAAGGCGGCACCGGCGAGGCCAAGTGCGGCGGCAACTACGCCGCATCGCTCGCAGCGCAGCTGGAGGCCGAGGCCAACGGCTGCAAGCAGGTACTGTTCCTGGACCCGCACAACGACAACGCCGTTGAGGAGCTTGGCGGGATGAACATCTTCTTCGTGTTCAAGGACGGCACGCTCGCCACCCCCGAACTCAATGGCCACATCCTGCATGGCATCACCCGCTCGTCCGTGCTGCAGCTTGCGGTTGACCGCGGGCTGAAGGTGCAAGAACGCAAGATCACGATTGATGAATGGCGGGCAGGCGTCGCCTCGGGCGAGATCACCGAGGTGTTTGCCTGCGGCACAGCGGCCGTCATCACCCCGATTGGCGAGCTGAAGACGGCCGAGGGCACCATCGCCTCGCCGGGCCACGGCATGGGGCCGGTCACCGCAGCCATCCGCGAACAGCTGCTGGGCATCCAAACCGGCAAGATCGAGGACCTGCACGGCTGGCTGACCCGCCTGGCGTAGTCCCTCCACCGGCTCCGACCCGTCTTCAGCGGCTTTGCGCGCCCGCCCCCCATTTCCGCGCCCGTCCGTACGGGCGCGGAAATGGGGGGGGCGGGCGCGGCGCTGCTTAAAGCGCCGATAAGGGTCGGTAGAACGGAGTGCTTAAAGAATTTTCGTCGTCTTTTGTTACGTACGGCGGTTGTGCGGAAACTACCCGGGTATGGCGGCCATTTGGTCGCTCTGCCGGCGGCACTCCGGCGGACAAGGCAGCCGGGATGGACAAGCGCCTGCAAGCCATTCTGGAATTGCCGCGGAATTGCGATTGCGTCCCGCCCTGGTGGGCGATCCGCCGGCGGAGCCGGCCACGGCGCCCCCGACCGCCGCAGCGCTGGCTGGATGCTTTTGAAAGCGGAGGCTTGATCCAAAGCAGCCCCTCCATCTGCTTCGCCACGTTCAACGGCGGTGACCATGAGTTCAAGCGCGGGTGCGCGGTCTCGAAGTGGAAACCGCGCCCGGGAATCGACCGGCGGGGCACTCGTTGGTTTCTCTCCGCAGTGACCGGCCGGACCCCCATGATGGTCGCCCCTTCCGTGGGCTTAGATTGGCTGGGCGGCGGAGAACAGCTCAATACCGGGCTTGAGCTCATCCCCAGCAGCGTCGCCGTCCCGCAGGCTCTGCTCCCAGCGCTGGCGCGGGATCGATGCCTTGTGCAGGCTCTGGACCTGGGCGAGCATGGATTCGCGCACCAGACAGCGCAGGTCCCAGAGATCGCCGCTGTCCTTGGCGCTGACCACGATCCGCAGCCGCACCATGCCGTTGATTGCGTCGGTCACTTCCAATTTGCCGGTGCGGCCGTCCCACAGCTGTGAGCCGGCCAACGTCTCATCCAAGTGCCGGCGGAGCAGGTCCACAGGAGCCAGCCAATCGACGTCGAACTCCACGCTGCCCATGATCTTGGGACTGTTTCGGGTCCAATTTTCAAAGGGCGTGGTGGTGAAGTAGGTGGAGGGAAGGATCAGCATCCGCTCATCCCACACCCGCACCACAACATAGGTCAGGGTGATTTCCTCAACCCGGCCCCAGAGTTCTTCCACCACCACCACATCATCGATGCGCAGCGCGTCGGTAAACGCCAGCTGGACGCCGGCAAAAACGTTGGACAGCGAACTCTGCACGGCCAGCCCGGCAACAATGGAGATCAATCCGGCGGAGGCGAGGATGCCGGTGCCCAGCGCCCTGACCTCGGGAATGGTGAGCAGCAGGGCCGCCACAGCGAGCGTTATGAACAGCGCGGTGAGGATGCGCCGGCCCAAGGTGACCTGCGTGGTGAGCCGGCGAAGCTTGCGGTTGTCCACGCTTTGGGCGGTGAAATGGCGCAGCAGCAGCCGTTCCCCAATTCCCAGGGTGACAATGACCAGCCAGCACAGCGCCACGATGATGGCGGCCATGGTCGCGAAGTCCACGGCGGGGAACCAGCCCCGGCCGGATGCGGTGAGGGAGAGGGCAATGCGGACACCAATCAGGGAGAACACCCCGAACACCGGCAGCTTGGCCTTCGCGGAGCGGCGGGCGAATCCTGGAACTTTCCGTAGCGCATAGTTGGCGGCGAGCCGGACGGCAAGGGTCAGCAGTGCTGCGGCGGACATGGCCGCCGCGATTGCCAGGATGGGCACGATGCTCGTTTTAAGTGAGTCCATCGTTCAATCGTGCCAGAGCACCCCGGGGGCATGTCCAACCGGCGTGCAGGGCAGGGCCGTGAGTGACAGGCAGATCACAGGCCGCAGGAAAATCGTTAGGGCGCCCTGCCGCCGGGGCCGGTTCGGGCATATCATCCATAGCAAGCACCTGCGGCAGGCAGGGGTGGCGGGGCAAAGGACAATGAAGGGCAGTTATGGATGATGAACAGCGCCGGCGTGAGCTCGGAGCGAATGATGCCCCGGTAGAAGAAGAACTTGAAGACGCCTTTGACCGCATTGTGGAGGAGGGTGCCCAGCGATTGCACCGCAGCTGGTCTTCCGTGCTCGTCACCGGCGTGTTCGGCGGATTTGAGGTGGGGCTGGGCGTGATGGCGTACCTCGCCGTGAAGCACACCACCGGCAGCAGCCTCTTGGGCGGCCTCGCTTTTGGCATTGGATTTATCGCGCTGCTCCTGGCCAAGAGCGAATTGTTCACGGAAGGGTTCCTGATTCCGCTGGCCGCGGTGGCGGCCAAGGAAGCTCGCGTGAGCCAACTGCTGAAACTGTGGGGCGGCACGCTGGTTGCCAATCTTGCGGGCGGCTGGATCATCATGTGGCTGGTGATGCAGGCATTCCCGCAGTGGCGGGACACCGTTGTGGATGCTGGCGCCGAGTTCGCCCTGGCCCCGCTCAGCGTGCAAACCGCGGCACTGGCAATCCTTGGCGGGAGCACCATCACCTTGATGACCCGGATGCAGCATGGCACCGACTCCATGCCGGCGAAAATCGTCGCAGCCGTGGGCGGTGGGTTTCTGCTGGCCGCCCTGCCACTCTTTCACTCGGTGCTCGATTCCCTGCTGATCTTCGGTGCCATCCATGCCGGTGCACCGTTTGGCTACCTCGAATGGCTGAATTGGTTCTGGTACACGGTGCTGTTCAATGTTGCCGGCGGAGTGCTGCTGGTCAGCGTCCTGCGCCTGGTGCGCACCCGCGAGCTTGTGGCGGAGAGGCGAAAGAAGGACGGTGCCGGAAGCACCTGAACGCAGGAACGCCGCCCGCGGTGACTTTCCGGATACACTCAAACACATGCGCATAGCCCGATTTGTAGTAGACAATGACCCCATGTACGGCATCGTGGAAGGGGAGTCCGGCAGTGAAGTTGTCACCGTCATCAAGGGCGATCCTTTCTTTAACGGGGTGGAAGAAACCACCATCCACTACCCGCTGGACGATGTCCGCCTGGTCGCCCCGATCATCCCGCGCAGCAAGGTCATCGGCGTCGGCCGCAACTTCGCCGAGCACGCCCGCGAACTGGGCAACGAGGTTCCCTCGAGCCCGCTGCTGTTCCTGAAGCCCAACACCTCCGTAGTGGGTCCCAACGAACCAATCGTGCTGCCGGAATTCTCCGAAGAGATCTCCTACGAGGCCGAGCTGTGCGTGGTCATCGGCCGCATCTGCAAGGACGTCCCCGAGAGCCGCGTGGACGAGGTCATTTTTGGCTACACCTGCGGCAACGACCTCACCGCCCGCGACGTCCAGGAAACTGACGGCCAGTGGGCCCGGGCCAAGGGCTTCGACACCTCCGCACCGATCGGCCCGTGGATCGAGACCGAGCTGGACCCCGACGACGTCTACATCAAGGGCTGGCTCAACGGCGAACTCCGCCAGGACGGCAACTCCAACCAGATGGTGCGCAGCGTGCGCGAACTCGTCTCGATCGTCTCCCACGCCTTCACCCTGCTTCCGGGCGA
>JBBSQT010000133.1:0-6011 GCA_038243775.1 Actinomycetales bacterium
CGACATCGCATTGCTGAAGAAATCCGAAAATGGCAAGGACGACGGCGGGATCCCCGGCTTCCCCGTGCCCGCCGGCGCCTACCCCGGTGCCGCCACCCCGAACGGCTCCGCGCCGGAGGGCCCCTACGGTGGCACGGGCGGGCAGCCCGGTCCCTACGGACACTAGGGCGCCGCACCCATGGGATTGATCTGGCATCCGGCTGCGCTGCTCTCCGCAGAAGTCCCCGTCGTCCCGGGGGCTGATCAGGCGCGCCATTGGGCGCAGGAAGAATTGGCCCGCCAAGTCTATCAGGACGCCAAACCGGGTTGGGCGGAGCAGGTCTTTGCCGCGCTCCGAAAGGCCCTCGGTGAGTTGTTGAACAGGTTGGGCGTCGCCGAACCGAATGTTGGCTTGGCCGCACTGGTGGGGTTGGTGCTGCTAGCCGTCATTGCCGTGGTGCTCATTGTCCGTCCGCGATTGAACCGCAGGAAGAGCGGACCGGAGGGCGTGTTTGCGCACAAGGGGATGCTCACCTCAGCCCAACACCGTGCCATGGCCCAGGCCGCTGCCGCGTCCGGAGATTTCGGCACCGCCGTGGGCGAAATATTCAGGGCCATGGCCCGGGCTGCAGAGGAGCGCGACGTCAGTGCACCTGCCCTGGGACGCACCGCCACTGAGATCGTGCACGACCTTAAATCAGCCTTCCCCGGACACCACGGGGCGCTGGCCCGCAGCGCCGAGCTCTTCAACGCCGTCCGTTACGGCGACGTGCCGGCCACCGCCGCCATGTACCAGGAAATGCTGGCCACGGACGCTGCCATCGCCGCCACCACACCGCACTATGCCGACGACTTCGCGGCGGTGCATTCATGACCGGCACGGAACAAACGGTGTTTCGGGCCGAGCCCGTGAACACTGCCGCCAGAATCAGCCGGGGATGGAAAAAGCACCGTTTCTGGATCATTTGTGCGGCAATCTTTATTGTGGTTTCACTCCTGGGCTATTTTTTGGCCAACAGCGGGGACCGCGATTCCGGGACACTGTCCATCACCAACCCGGCACCGGGCGGAGCCCAGGGGGCTGCCACAGTGTTGCAACAGCAAGGCGTTGACGTGACCGCGACAGATTCGCTGGCGGCGACGCAGGAAGCCCTGCACGGCAACGGCCCCAGCACGGTGCTCTATTACGACCCCAACAATTTCCTGTCTCCCGAGCAGATCACCCGGCTGGCGCAAATCGTCCAGGAAACCGGCGGGAGGCTCGTGGCGGTTGCCCCCGGTCCGCTGGGCGCACAGGCGCTCAGCCCGGAACTGGCCAGCACCGGAACCGCCGCCGCCACCACCTCCGTAGCGCACGGCTGCACCAATCCCGACGCCGAGGCAGCCGGAACCGTCGACGGCGGCGCCCCCGCGTTGGGCACGGGCGCCACGGCCGTCACCACGCCCCTGCTCCTGTTCAAGGGTGCCCGGACCTGCTTCATTCCGGAGGGATCCACGCCCGACGGCGGCGGCTTCCTGGCCGGCAACAGTGCCGGGGACATCTTCGCCCTGGGCAATCCCGGCGTCGTCATCAACCAAAATCTGGCCAACCGGGGCAATGCCGCCCTGACGTTCAGGCTGTTGGGCAGCAGGCCGCAGCTGCTCTGGTACACGGCCACCATTAAGGACATCCCCGTGGCCGAACAGACGCCGTCGCTGGCTGCGCTGACGCCGCAGTGGATTTTCCCTGCTGCGCTGTGGCTGCTTCTGGTTGCGGTTCTGGGCATGGTGTGGCGGGGGCGCCGCAATGGTCCGCTGGTCAGCGAGCCGCTGCCGGTGATCGTCAAATCCGCTGAAACACTGGTGGGCCGGGCACGGCTGTACCAGGACGCCCGGGCCTTGGACACCGCGGCCGGCACGTTGCGGCACGCCACACTGACACGGTTGGCGCGCACGCTGAGGCTGGGCATCTCCGCCGAGCCTGCCGCCGTCGTCCAGGCTGTGGCCGAGGCGACCGGTCGAAGGAAGCCGGATGTGCACACCCTGCTCTGCGGCCCCGCCCCAACGAGTGAAAAACACATGTTGTCCATGGCCGTGGAACTCACGGCCCTAGAGGAAGAAGTTGCGCGCCGATGACCACCCCCTATCCCGAGTCCGCTCCCCCGTCCGCCACTGCACCGGTGGCGGGTGCGCCGGCCGCCGGTCAGGAGCACCCTTCGGTCCAGGCTCCCACCGCTTCCGCGCAGGCCCTGCTCGCGGTCCGCACCGAGGTGGCCAAGGCCGTTGTGGGACAGGATGCCACCGTCACCGGGCTGCTGATTGCGCTTCTGGCAGGCGGCCATGTTCTGGTGGAGGGTGTTCCCGGCGTGGCAAAGACGCTGCTGGTCCGGGCGCTGTCCACGGCGTTGAGCCTGGACACCAAGCGGGTGCAGTTCACCCCCGACCTGATGCCTGGCGACGTCACAGGTTCCCTCATTTACGACGCCGCCACCTCGGCCTTCACTTTCCGTGAAGGCCCCGTTTTCACCAACATTCTGCTGGCCGATGAGATCAACCGGACGCCGCCTAAAACCCAGGCGTCGTTGTTGGAGGCCATGGAGGAACACCAGGTGTCCGTGGACGGGCAGTCCCGGAAGCTGCCGTCGCCGTTCATGGTGGCGGCGACGCAGAACCCTGTTGAATACGAGGGAACCTACCCGCTCCCGGAAGCCCAGCTGGACCGCTTCCTGCTCAAGCTCACCATGGACCTGCCCGGGCGGGACGATGAGATCGAGGTGATCCGCCGGCACAGTCTGGGCTTTGACCCGCAGGACCTACACGGAGCCGGGGTGCGCCCGGTGGCCGGTGGGGCCCAGCTGGCACAGGCCCGGGAGGAAGTGTCGCAGGTGGCCGTGGCCGGGGAAATCCTGGCCTACGTGGTGGACCTGGTCCGGGCCACCAGGACCGCTCCTTCCTTCCAGCTGGGTGTCTCCCCGCGCGGGGCCACTGCCATGCTCAAATCGGCACGCGCGTACGCTTGGTTGTCCGGACGGGGTTTTGTCACCCCCGACGACATCAAGGCACTGGCACTGCCCACCCTGCGGCATCGGGTTGCGCTGCGGCCTGAAGCCGAGATGGACGGGGTGGCGGTCGATGACATCCTGCGCTCCATCCTGGCCACCGTGCCGGTCCCCCGCTAAACCACGCACTCGTCCACGCACCCGTCCACAGCTCAACCGCCACTCTTCAACCGCCACTCTTCAGCAAGGGAACATCCGGAGCAGCTCATGGCAATTTCAGGCAGGTTCTTCTTCTTGGCACTGGCCGCACTCGTGCCAATCATTGCCGCGCCCGGGCTGTTGGCCTGGCTGTTGGCGTTGGCTGTCCTGGCAGTTGTGCTGGGCCTTGACCTGGCACTTGCCGCCTCCCCGCAAAAGCTGGCCATCCAGCGCAGCATCCCCCTGGGCGTGCGCCTCACCGAACCCTGCACGGCCGTGGTGCGGATTGCCAACGAAACCGGCAGGGTGCTGCGTGCGCAGGTGAAAGACGGCTGGCAGCCCTCGGCCGGGGCCGGGAATGCCCTGCAAACCGTGCGCATCAGGGCCGGTGAACGCGCCGCGCTGAGTGTCTCGCTCACCCCAACCCGGCGCGGGGACCTCCTCACCCACCATGTCACCGTCCGCTCTTTCGGGCCATTGGGAATGGCGGCACGGCAAAGAACCATCCCCGTGCCTGGAATGCTGCGCGTGTTGCCGCCTTTTCACGCCAAACGCCATCTTCCCTCCAAGTTGCGCAAGCTGCGTGAACTCGACGGCCGCGCGGCCGTGCAGATTCGCGGCGCTGGCACGGAGTTTGATTCGCTGCGCGACTACGTGCGCGGCGATGATGTGCGTTCCATCGACTGGCGGGCCACCGCCCGGCGCAGGGACGTGGTGGTGCGCACCTGGCGTCCGGAACGGGACCGGCGGGTGGTTATTGTGCTGGACACCTCCCGCACCTCGGCCACCCGCATCGACGACGAGACCGCCCTCGACACCGGCATTGAGGCATCGCTGCTGCTGGCTGTCCTGGCAGAGCGCGGCGGGGACCGGGTCAGCCTTCTCGCGTACGACAGGAGGGTGCGGGCCAAGGTTTCCTCCACCGGCAAGGGCAACCTGCTCAACGCCATGGTGCAGGCATTGGCGCCCTTGGAACCGGCCCTCATTGAACTGAACACCTCGGCCATTGCCGGGCAGGTGCGGGACATTACGGCACACCGTGCGCTGGTGGTCCTGGTGACGTCCCTGGATGCCGGGGCGGCGGAGGAGGGGCTGATTCCGTTGGCGATGTCCCTGGCACACAAGCATGTTGTCGTGGTTGCCACGGTCAGGGACCCCGCCTTCGAACTGGCCCGCCTGGACCGTTCCAGCACCGCGGCGACCTACCGGGCGGCGGCAGCCGAACACACCCTCAACCGCAGGAACGCCATCACGGCCGTGCTCAAGCAGGCCGGCGTGGAGGTCGTGGATGCCACACCGCAGGAGCTGCCCCCGGCCCTGGCCGATGCGTACATCAGGCTCAAGGCCGCCGGACGGCTCTAAGCTCGGCCGCATCATTCGCCGGCGTCATGCAGACGGCGCCGTTTTATCCGGGCCGTCCAATGTCCAGCTCCGCCAATTTTCCGGACAGCACGCGTGAGAGTTCCCGGTGCCCGCTGAGGTTCAGGTGAACGCCGTCGGCCATATTGTTCCCCACCCCGTAGCGGGAGATCCACCCTGCGGGACTGATGAACGGCAGACCGTTCCTGTGGGCGAAACCGGCCATCAGGGCATTGACCTGCGCCCGCCTGTCGGACTCATTTCCTTCCCGGGTCAGGGTGCCGATAAGCAGGAATTCGGAGTGCGGGTAGCTTGCCTTCAGCTCGGTGAGCAGCCGTTGGGCGTTGGTGAGGATTTGCTCGTCGGTGGTTCCCCGTGCGGCATCGTTGCCGCCGCCCTGCACCACCACCAGTGCCGCATTTCCATACGGAAGCAGCACGCGGCCGCTTCCCACCGCGTCCGCATAATTGGAGGCGGACGGCGTCGCGGCCACATAGCCCGTGCCACCCGCCCCCTTGAATTGGACCTTGTAGCCGCGGGCGGCGAGGGCAGACTGCACCCACGTATGGGCACCGTCAACACCGGCCGCACCGGCAGCCTGGGAATCCCCGATCAGCACAGCCGAGATGGCCACCGTGGGGTCGATGATTTCATGCCGTCCGGACACGGGGTTCAACACGACGCTGCCTGCCGGCAGGTCCCAGATAGTGACTGCTTCGCCACTGTCGCCGGGCTTGTTGGCACGTCCGCCGTGGGGCGTTGCATTGTGTTCGGGGATGTTGGGATTGGGCGTCAGCGTGGCGGGCGCCTGCAGGGTGGGCGCATGGGCCGCGGCAGCTGCCAGTGGTGCCGGCTTCGACGGCGCGGAGACCGTCCCCACAACTGCCACGGCACCACCGAGGACCAGCGCGGAAACGACTCTAGCCGTCAGCTTTGCACTACGCATTCTTTCCCCACCGTGATCCCTAGACAAGCAATCATAATCACCAGGGGATGTACAAACAGTGAATTAACGGTAACGAATTGCTGTCAATTCTTCCGCCGTTTCCAGCGACCGTTCCAGCACTGAGCGCGCCTCCCGCGGAGACAGCGGCGCCAACGATCCCTGCGGGGTGATGCGGAGTTGGTTCAGCCGGGTGGTTTCCAAGCCCAATCCCCGCCAGGGCACCATGATCCTCTCCACCAGGGCAGCGTACGACGGCAGCACCCGTCCCGGGCGCGTGGGAACAGTTCCAGCCCACAGCCCCAGGCCCGATTCCAGTGCGCCGGCCAGCAGTTCCCAGTGTCCTGTGTGCAGCAGGTCCAGTGGCACCGCAATGGCGTCGATGCAGCTCTCCAGGGCAAGCTCAAGTCCCTTGCGCCACGCGCCGGCTTCCGCGGCGGCGGTTTCGGACACGCCGGCTTCCGCGGCGGCGGTTTCGGACCCGGCGGTTCCAGACCCGGCCGTTCCAGACCCGGCGGTTCCAGACCCAGCCGTTCCAGACCCAGCCGTTCCAG
>JBBSQT010000134.1:0-5988 GCA_038243775.1 Actinomycetales bacterium
CCCAGGTTCCCCCAAGCCCTCTCCGAGGCCCACAACCTCCCCGCCGGGCAGGTGCTGGAACTGCTCGAACAGCGCATCGCTGCACTGTCCCGGAACGGGGCATGCCTGGCTGCAGATGAGAATCTGGCGAAGGCGCGGGAGGTCCCCCGCCGCTTCTGGATTGATGTGGGCTACCAGCAACATCAGATACAGGCGGAGCTGACATGGCTCGAGGCTCTCCGCACTGAACTGCAGGACGAATCATTGCCATGGCCCAACGTTTCCCACACCCAGCAACCCTTGATCGATACTTTTCAACACTAAGGATTACCCATGGAAACCGTGGCAAAACCGTGGCCCGCGTTATGGGCGCTTGTTCTGGGGTTCTTCATGATCCTTGTGGATTCCACCATTGTCTCGGTGGCCAATCCCAAAATCATGGAAGCGCTGCACACCGACATCAACACGGTGATCTGGGTTACCAGTGCGTACCTGCTGGCCTACGCCGTGCCGCTTTTGGTGACGGGCCGCATGGGCGATAAATACGGGCCCAAGAACCTCTATCTCATAGGTTTGACCGTCTTCACCCTGGCCTCGCTGTGGTGCGGGCTCTCCGGCGATATTGGCATGCTGATCATGGCCCGTGTTGTTCAGGGCCTGGGCGCGGCCATGATGACACCACAGACAATGGCCGTGATCACCCGCATCTTCGCCCCCGACAAGCGCGGCCCGGCCATGGGCCTGTGGGGTGCCACAGCTGGTGTTGCCATGCTGGTGGGGCCCATCATGGGCGGCGTCCTGGTCGACGGGTTCGGCTGGGAATGGATTTTCTTCGTCAACGTCCCGGTTGGCATCGCGGCCTTCCTTCTGGCTTGGCGGCTGGTCCCCACACTGAAAACCCACGACCATAAATTCGACCTTCTGGGCGTTGCGCTCAGTTCCGCGGGGCTGTTCCTGCTGGTCTTCGGAATCCAGGAAGGTGCCACGTACGACTGGGGCACCATCAAGGGCCCGCTGAGCGTGTGGGGCATGATCATTGCCGGCATCGTCTTCCTGATCGCGTTCGTGCTCTGGCAGGCCCTGAACAAGGGTGAGCCGCTGGTGCCGCTGCACCTGTTCAAGGTGCGTAACTTCTCCCTCGCCAACATGGCGATCACCACCATGGGCTTCAGCGTGACCGCAATGAGCCTGCCGCTGTTCTTCTACTACCAGCTGGTTCGCGGCATGAGCCCCACCCAGTCAGCACTCATGCTGGTGCCGATGGCTGTGTTCTCGGGTGTCCTGGCGCCGTTCGTGGGCAAGCTGGTGGACAGGGTCAACCCGCGCTATGTAGCGCTCACCGGCTTCATCCTCATGTCCATTTCGCTGGCGTGGACGGCGTCGCTCATGAGTCCCGACACGGCCATCTGGCTGTTCCTGCTGCCGAGCGCACTGTTGGGCATTGCCAGCTCTGGAATCTGGGCGCCATTGTCGACGACAGCCACCCGCAACCTGGGGCCGCGCGAAGCCGGCGCCGGGGCAGGGGTGTACAACACGACACGTCAGATTGGTTCCGTTTTGGGCAGTGCAGCCATCGCCGCGCTGATCTCGGCCCGCCTTGCGGTTGAAATGCCGGCCGGTGCGGCAGGGGGCGCCTCGGGCGCTTCCGGCCCGTTGCCGGAGTTCCTGCAGGCCGGGTTCTCCACGGCCATGGCCCAGTCAACGTTGCTGCCGGCCGCTGCGGTGTTGTTGGGTGCCGCGGTGGCGGTCTTCTTCGCCAAGCCACGGGATGTGTCCGAGATTTATGCCGACTTTAAAAGCCCTGAAGGGAAACCTGAGTCTGTAACCCAGCAACACTGAGGCCCAGGGACAATGCCAGTGCATGGGCCCCGGCGTTGTTGACGTCGGCCTGCCACTGCACAATGAGCCCTGCGGCCAATGCCTCGTGGGCGGCGATGCTGGTGGTCAGCAACCCGACACCCTGCCGCCGGAACTTAGGGGCCACCAGCGTCCCCAGACGTGCCAGCAGCCCCGCATACTCGGCGTACGCACTGCAGGCGACAGGTCCGGCGTCGGGCGTCCCAGACTCCATGAGCGTGAATTGGTGCTCCCTGCCCGCCAGAGCCACGTCGTTGACGTCGTCCGGAGGGCAGAGGGCCTGAAGTGCGGCGGCCTGCTCAGGGGCGGTGGAGACATGCACGGTGTGGTCGGGCTGGTGCAGGGGGAGCTCATCCGCATAGTAGAGTGCCTCGGTGCCCAGGCCGCGGCCGCCGTCGTGCCGGGTCAGGCGCAGCATGGTCGCGTGGTCACTGAGCTCGTCGTCATCGTAGGCCTGCGCCGCGGCCAGCAGATGTGCAGGTCCGGCCAGCAGCGACTTGTCCCACAGCCGCAGGAACATCAGCGACGGGGAATCGACCGCGTGGGTCAGGCGGTTCCCGCCACTGGCGCCCAGCAGGGAATGGGCGGGCAGTTCCAGGCCGCGTTCCCACGCCAGGAGCACGATGGGGGCGGAGGTCAGGTCAAACGTCATGGCTTATACGTTAGCGCCCCGCAGCCGTGGACGCTGCGGGGGCTTTGCTGTCCGTGCGGGGGGATCAGTCGGCCAACCGGATCAGCCGAACAGGATGGCTGCCTCGTCGTAGCGGTGCTGCGGCACGGTTTTCAGGTTGCCCAGGGCGGTCTCAAACGGGACGTGCGCAATCTCGGTGCCGGAAAGGGACACCATGGTGCCCCAGCGTTCTTCAACCACGGAGTCGACGGCGGCCATGCCCAAGCGGGTGGCCAGGACGCGGTCGAAGCTGGAGGGGACGCCGCCGCGTTGGATGTGGCCGAGGATGGTGGCGCGGGTTTCAATGCCCGTGCGGGACTCGATCTCAGGGGCCAGCTGCTCGCTGATGCCGCCAAGGCGGGGGCGGCCGAACGTGTCCAGGCCGCGCTCGGAGTGGGCCGAGTCCTGGTGGTCGGGGACAAAGCCCTCGGCCACGACAACAAGGGGTGCACGGCCGCGGTCGTGGGCTTCCTGCACCCAGGCCACGATCTGGTCCATGCTGGTCTTCTGCTCCGGGATCAGCACGGCATGTGCGCCCGTTGCCATGCCGGCGTGCAGGGCGATCCAGCCAACGTGGCGGCCCATGACCTCGGCAATCATGCAGCGGTGGTGGGATTCGCCAGTGGTGCGCAGGCGGTCGATCGCTTCGGTGGCAATCTGCACTGCCGTGTCGAAGCCGAAGGTGTAGTCGGTGGCGTCAAGGTCGTTGTCGACCGTCTTGGGAACGCCAACAATTTTCAGTCCGGCATCGGTGAGCCGTCGTGCGGCGGCGAGGGTGCCCTCGCCGCCTATGGCGATGAGGGCGTCAACGCCGAGGCGCTTCATGTGGGCCTTGATGACCTCGGGTCCGCCGTTGCCTTCGAACGGGTTGGTGCGGGAGGTGCCCAAAATTGTGCCGCCCTGCTTGGAAATGCCTCGGACCATCTGGCGGGGCAGGTCCATGACATCGCCCTCAACCACGCCGCGCCAACCATCCCGGAAACCAACAAATTCGTGGCCGTAGCTCTTAATCCCCTTCAGCACGATGCCGCGGATCACCGCATTCAGTCCAGGGCAGTCCCCGCCGCTGGTGAGAATTCCGATCTTCATGAGTATTTAGGTCCTTCGAGGGAGTGAATTCAATGGGCTTTGAGCGCATCATTGAGCTCCTCTAGAGAACATTCTAGACGTTCGTGTGATCCCGGCAACTTGGGACCCAATCGGTGGACGCCCGCTACGCCCGCGCCTTCCGGAATAAATTGACGGCACCACCGGCCACCATCGCCATGCCCGCACCCAGCAGCAGCCACATGGCGGTCAGTCCTGCGTTGAGGTTCAGGTCGAGCTGGCTGCGCAGGATGAGCAGGATTCCCAGCACAAGTACGACGGCGCCCCACACGATCGTGCCGACGCGGACTGGGTGCCGCACTGCTTTGGCGACGCTGGCCGCCGGGTGCCCTGCCGAGGTTTCCGGGCCGGCCCCGCGCTCCGCGGTGGCTTCGGGGACAAAGCCCGGTTCGGGAACAAGGCCCGGTGTGGGATCGGGGGCGCTAAAGTATCCGGCCGGTGCCGGAGGAACCGGCGCAGTGGAAGGGCCGTGGGGGTGATTGGCCGGACTGTCAAAGGGTTCTCTTGGAATATCCATGCTCTTCTCCGCTTCTTCTGTGATTGGCATAAAGGGGTTTGCTGCAACCCGGTTGGTTACGGTCACGGGGCCGCTCCGACGAGTACGTCGACGTTGGTGGCTGCGCCCTGCAAAATGATGACAAGGCCCGGCCCCGTGGTCTGGGGGTTGAGGTTGGTTGTTGTGCTCTCCACCAGTCCATTGCCGGCCGCCTTGCCGTCTATGGTCAGGGACGCGGCGGCCAGTTCGCTCTTGAACTGGACGGGGATGTTGCCGGGAACGCGGATGGTGGTGTTGGAGGCCACCAGGTTGAGGGGGATCTGGACGTCGTCCTTGACGGCGGCGGCACCTTCGAGCCTTGTCAGGTCAATCGTGCCATTGCCCAGGACCGTGGTGTGGCCGGCTGCTGCGTCGCTGATGCTGGTGGGAGTCCAGTTGGCGTCGTTGAAGGCGGCGAAGTTATGGGGCGGCAGGCTCAAGGCGCCGGCCAGTATCAATGCCATGACAGCGAAAGTTCCCAACCCCGCTGCCGTTCGGCCGGCTATCCCTGCCACCACAATCACCATCCCGGCGGTGACGGCGGCCGCCGCGGCCGCGACACCCGCCTCGTAGCCGCCCAGATCGATGACATTGACGGCATTCAGGAGCAGGACAACTGCACCAACCACGGCGGCAGCGCCAATCGCCAGGAAGCTGGCTGCGGTGCCTAGTCTCGGCGTCGTCCGTGGCTCACGGTATTTGACGTAGCGGGCCGGCTCGGGTGTGAAGGAGTAGCCGTAATTCGGCAGCGACTGCTGGGAGCTGCCCTGCCAGTTGCGAACTTGGCCGCCGTCGCCCTGATGGACGTCGTCGCGGCCGCCGTCGCCTTGCCAGCTTGCATCCTGCCGGTCTGCATCCTGCCGGCTTGCATCCTGCCGGCTTGCATCTTGCCGGCTTGCATCCTGACGGTCTGCATCCTGCCAGCGGTGCCCATACCAGGACTGGCCTGGGTGGTGGTCGGGCTTGCCCGGTTCGGGTCCCTTGCGGGGGTCCTTGGGCTTGTTGCGATTGAGCGCCCAGTAGATGACCCAAATGGCGGCGCCAATCCAGAGGATCGACCACAATGACCAGCCGTCGTTGTGGTTGTCGAAAGCCCCGCTGCCGGAGCCGCCCAAACCGAGCATCGTGACCACTGCCGCGCCCGTCATGCCTGTGGACCAATGGCCGCGACCCACCTCCTCAACGTGGATGCGTCCGTCGGGTTCGGGCAGCAGCGCCCAGGCAACGCCGTAGGCCAGCAGGCCGATGCCGAAGAACAGCGTCAGCACCACAACAAGACCGCGCACAATCACCGGGTCGACGCCCCACCTCTCACCCAAGCCGCTGCAGACGCCACCGACCCAGCGGGTTGGACCGCGGCGGATGCCCAGGCCGCGGACCCACCGGAAGAATTTGGCCGAGTTGTTCGGCGGCAGCGGGGGAGGGGCCTCATGTCCGGCCGGCTGCTCTGCCGGCTGCTCTGCCGGCTGCCCTGGGACGTCTTGGGAAGTGTTCATGCTTCCATCGTGCCGTCTCCAGGCGGCCTGGAGTATCGGGGGTGACCCTGAAAGAACCCTGAACTACCCCCGTGAAACCGCATGGGATGGCGCAGCCGTGTTTGGATTGATGCATGAGCGCAAAGATGTACCGTACACAGTCCCGCGTTGTTGCGGGGGTTTGCGGCGGCCTGGCAGAGCACCTCGGCATCCGTGTCAAGATGGTTCGCGCCGTCATGATCGGCGCCAGCTTCTTCTTCGGCGCAGGCATTGTTTTTTACGGGTGGTTGTGGCTGCTGGTGCCGATGGCTGGCGATCCGGCAGAGCAGGGCGGCAAATTGCTTGACGACGACGGGAATCCCCGC
>JBBSQT010000135.1:0-5971 GCA_038243775.1 Actinomycetales bacterium
AGGAAGCGGCCAGGGACTTCCGGCCGGAAGGAATGCGTGCTGTGGCGTTTGCGGAATCAGACATGGTGCCAATTCTTTCATGGACCGCCAATTCCTCCACAGCGGGTCTTGGGGGCGGGCGCGTTCACAAAGTGCCAAGCAGTCGTGGCGGAGCGAAGGACGGCCTTCTAGGCTGGCTGAATGTGGGACGCAAGATGACCTCCCAGACTGGCCGGAGGGACTGTTCATGAACGATTTCGTGGGTGCGGGTGCGGGTGCGGGTGCGGGTGCGGGGACGGGTGCGGGATGGGGGACGGGGGCCGGTGCGGGTTCGGGGACGGGTGCGGGATGGGGGACGGGGGCCGGTGCGGGATGGGGTTCGGGGGCCCGTGCCGTGTTCGGTCCGCGCGCAATCTCGCCCCGCGCGGGACCTCCGCCGGAATCCGTGGCTCTGGCGGCGAAACGGCTGGCGGGCCTGGCAGGCGACCTTGATGCGGTGCGGATGGCGTTGGGCAGTGTTGCTGTGCAGGATTGGCGCTCGCCGGCGGCCGCGGTGTTTCGGGAAGCCGTTGCAGGGCTGACAGCTGAACTGGCGGCAGCAGTGCAGGCGGTGGACAGCGCTTCGGACGTGGTTGGCCGCTATGGGATGGCGCTGCGCGACCAACTTGAAGCAGAGTCGTGTGCAAGTCCACTCGCCCAAGAGGGCGCAATGCGGTGGGGGTTCTGAATCGTGGGCACTGAAGCTGGGGATGGAACGACGTTCAATTATGCGGGCGGGGTTGGTTCCATCAGCTACACCTTGTCAGAAATTGCGGAATCCGGGACTGTGGTTGCGGCACTTGCACGGCGCATGGAGCCGCTCGTTGACAGTCTGCACTCCGAATGGCTGTGGCTTCGCGACGCCGCAGCGGATTCGCCGCTGGATGCTTTGGCGCATGCGTTGTGGATTTCCAAGCGAGCCCAAACGGGGGCCACAACGCTGGCGCAACAACTCTCGGCGGCGGCAGAAAACTACGCCGCAACAGAGGCACGCACCGCGGCTGCAACGACGCAGGCCGGCAGATTTGCAACCCTCCAGGACGGACTTGACGCATGGGGCTGGGGTCCGTTGGCGCCACTAAAAATGGCGGTCGATCTGGCGGGCTGGCTGAACCGGGCCAAGGATGGCGGCCTGCGCGCGGCCGCGGAGAATGTGCTCAACAACGGCGTCGCCTACGGTGCCGGAGCACTGGGGCCCGGCATGGGAATGGCTTATTTGCTCTCTCAACTGCGCAACCAGGGGCGCATCGACTCCTCCGGGGTCCAGCCGGCGCTGGCTGTGCGGACACTTGTGGACGCGGCCGGGCTGGCCCGTCCCGGACATCTTGTTGTACGCCGTGTTCCGGCCCAGGAGTGGAAACCGGCCACGGTGCTGCGGCCATCCCGCCACGGAGTCCCAGCAGCGGAAGCCGAATCGGCAGGCGACCCGTGGCCGGTGGAGGCCAGCATCGCCGGCATGGTCGCCGGCAGTCGCGACTCCTACGCCTATCCCCCCGGTTCCATTGGTGTGGTCAGGGTTGTTCGACCAGGGGGGACCCCGGCCTGGATCGTCCACCTGCCCGGGACAGAGGACTGGTCCACCATCGACAGCTCAAACCCCTTCGACATGGAGGGGAACCTTGAAGGCCTCACGGCAGCATACAAGGACTCCTACCGGCAGCAACACGTGCTTGTCCAGGAACTGATCAAGGGGGCGCTGCACGCGTCCGGGGCGCTGCCCACTGACGACGTGATGTTGACAGGACACAGTGGCGGCGGCATCCACGCGGCGGCCGCGGCAGCGGACCCGGAGTTTTTGGCGGAGGTGAATGTGAAGATGATCGTCATTGCAGGTGCGCCCGCAAAAAACTTGGACGTGGGTGAGAATATCTCAGTCCTGGACCTGCAAAACGAGGATGATGTGGTCACGGCCCTTGATTTCGGCCCGCCGCCGGCAACCCGGGACTGGGTGACGGTGACCTCGCACCGGTCACCGACGGCAACCGGTGCAGACCTGGGAACCACGGTGAAGGAGGCCCATGCGGTGGAGAACTACCTCAAGGATGCCGTTGCCCTCGAGGCGAGCAGCAATGCGGCGGTTCTAGCGCAGCGGCAGGCCCTGGCCGCGTTCGTCGGTGTGGGCGTTGGGGCTACTGCCCAGGGCACAAAGTTTGTTTTCCAGGGGCGGGACGTCGACGCTGCCGCTGGCAAAAAGCCGGGACGTAAGCGGCCAGGCAATCACCCGTCAGCGGCGGGAGGTGTTCCGGCTCAAAGTTCCGGCAATCAGTGAAACGATGCTGATGATCAGGGCGGCAAAAATGGCAGTCCAGAAGAAGTGGTCAATTGTGAAATGGATGGGCGTGTAGCTGCTGGCCCATGCGGTCAGCCACAGCATGGCGGCATTGATGACAATCGTGAACAGGCCCAATGTCAGCACGGTCACGGGCAGCGAAAGCAGTTTCACGATCGGCTTCACCAGCGCATTGACTATGCCAAAGACCAGCCCAATAAAGAGGTACGCAACAACCGTGTTGATGGTGTCCGTGGTGCCCGCCGACCCGCCAGCACCCCCACCCACTATCGAGGATGGTGCGATGTTCATGCCGGGCAGGACCCAGCTGGCGACCCACAAAGCAAAGGCATTGACAACAACTTGCACAACGAATCTTCCCATGCGTCCATAGTTCCACAATCCGGGCAGCAAGTCCGGCGTTCGCGGTACTGTCATAAGCTTGTTGCATGACTGAGATCAACGCCTCCGCCCATGCCAGTGTGCAGCCGCGCCCAGTAGTCGGCCGGCTGCCCAAATATGCGGCAGGCAAGCCTCCCGAGCCGGTGCCCGGGCTGGAAAGCTTCAAGCTCTCATCCAATGAAAACCCGTTGGGCCCGGTCCCGGCTGTGCTTGAGGTGCTGCGCGGGGCAGCGGAGATTCACCGCTACCCGGACACCACCTGCACAAAATTGCGGCATGCGCTGAGTGCATTTCTTGACGTCCCCGCGGATGGCATTGTCACCGGTGCCGGCAGCCTTGGCGCGCTGAACCAGATTCTGGCCGCCTTCGCAGGTCAAAACGAGGACGGCGTGCAGGACGAAGTTGTCTATGCATGGCGTTCCTTCGAGGCATACCCCATCTGTGTTGGCTTGGCCGGGGCCAAGAGCGTGCAGGTTCCGGTGCGTGCCGACGGCAGCCACGACCTCGCCGCCATGTCAGCCGCCATCACGGAACGCACCAAGGTGGTGCTGCTATGCACGCCCAACAACCCCACCGGACCGGCCCTGCGCGCGCAGGAAACTGAGGATTTCATTCGCCGCGTGCCCCGTGACGTTGTCATTGTGATCGACGAGGCTTACCTGGAGTTTGTCCGCGCCGACGACGCTGTCAATGGTGTCCCGCTGTACCGCAAGTACCCCAATGTGATGGTGTTGCGCACATTCTCAAAGGCGCATGGTTTGGCAGGCCTGCGGGTTGGCTATTCAATCTCCCAGCCGGAGATCACCCAGTATCTTCGTGCCGCGGCAACGCCGTTTGCGGTCTCCAACATTGGTGAGCAGGCCGCCGTCGCCTCTTTGGAAAATTATGAGCAGGTTGTGGAAAGAGTACAAGGTCTGGTCGACGAGCGGGCCCGTGTCATGGCCGGCTTGAAGGACATGGGCTGGGACGTACCGGACGCCCAGGGCAATTTCCTTTGGTTGGAATTGGGCGCCAACACCCAAGAGTTTGCGGCTTTGGCGGAAAGCCGCGCATTGTCCCTGCGCCCCTTCGGCGATGAGGGCGTGCGGGTCACCATTGGGGAAGTGGCGGCCAACACCCGTTTCCTGGAGATCTGTGCAGGCTATACAAGGGCGCCACAGCGTTCCTAGCGATTAACAAAGTCATGCTTTGGCGGTCCGTACCGCTACAGTTGTAAATCGAAACGTATATATATGCGCCAACCGGAATGCATTCCGTTGTGGGCATATATCGGTACCAGCGAGTCGAAAGCGGCGCAGCATTCCCGTGAGATTCGGCAAACGAGGAGACAGCATGGGCCACGCCCCGCACGCTGCCAGTGCACCCGCTGGCGCGACATCACCGATCCCGGTTGAGCCCGGCGCAGGCCCATCGGCGCGTCCACAGGCCAGTGATTCGCCAGGAGTGCTGGCGAGCACCACCGTGGGCCCCACTGAAGCGGTGCAGCTGCTCGATGAACACGGCGTGCTTCACCACGAAGCGACGTTCAGCCCCTACATTGACAAGCTGGACCCGGAAGTCCTGCGCAGCTTCTACCGCGACATGGCCATGGTGCGCCGTTTTGATACCGAAGCCACCGCGCTCCAACGCCAAGGCGAGCTGGCGTTGTGGGTGCCCGTGGTTGGTCAGGAAGCAGCCCAGATCGGCTCCGGCCGGGCCATGAACCAGGCCGACTATGCCTTCCCCACCTACCGTGAACACGGCGTGGCACTGGCCCGCGGCCTGGACCTGGCGGATCTGCTGAAGCTCTTCCGCGGCATTTCCAACGGCGGCTGGGACCCGCGCGAGACCAACTTCCACCTCTACACCCTGGTCCTGGCCGCGCAGACCTTGCACGCCGTAGGCTACGCCATGGGCATCTCGCGCGACATCGCCGCAGACCCGGCAACCGAGCCGGCAGCCGTCGTCGCCTACTTTGGTGATGGTGCCAGCAGCGAGGGCGACGTGCACGAGTCCATGGTCTTCGCCGCGTCCTACAGTGCGCCGGTCGTGTTCTTCTGCCAGAACAACAACTGGGCCATTTCGGTCCCGTTCGAAGTCCAGTCCAAGGTGCCCCTGGTCAACCGCGCAGGCGGCTACGGCATTCCCGGAATTCGTGTTGACGGCAATGACGTCCTGGCCGTTTACGCCGTCACGCAGTGGGCGCTGGAACACGCCCGCCACGGCCACGGCCCCGTTCTGATCGAGGCCTCAACCTACCGCGTGGGCGCACACACCACGGCCGACGATCCCACCAAGTACCGGTTGAGCGCCGAAGAGGAACTCTGGAAATCCAAGGATCCGCTGGAGCGCCTCGAGACCTACCTGCGCTCCCAGAACCTGGCCGATGAAGCGTTTTTCGAGCAGGTCAAGAACGACGGCGCCGAGCTGGCTGCCCATGTCCGTCGCGCCACGCTGGCCCTGGGCGGGGCGGACATCCGGCAGAAATTTGCCACGGTGTACGCCCAGGCCCACCCGCTGGTCGCGGAAGAACTTGCATGGTTTGAAAACTATGAGGCGTCCTTTGCCGGTGCCGAAAGCCAAAACCCCCAGCTCCAAGGCGGTGCCGCATGAGCACAATGACCATGGCCAAAGCCATCAACGAAGGCCTGCGCGCCACACTGGCCAACGACGCCAAGAGCTTCATCATGGGCGAGGACATTGGAGCCCTGGGCGGTGTCTACCGCGTCACGGAAGGGTTGAAGGCGGAATTTGGCGGCCACCGTGTCATGGACACGCCGCTGGCGGAATCCGGCATCATCGGCACCGCAATTGGCATGGCCCTGCGCGGCTACCGGCCCATTTGTGAGATTCAGTTCGACGGCTTCGTGTTCCCCGCCTTCAACCAGATCACCACTCAGCTGGCCAAAATACACACGCGTTCAGACGGACAGCTCAGTGCCCCGGTTGTCATCCGCATCCCCTATGGTGGCGGCATCGGGTCGATCGAGCACCATTCCGAATCTCCCGAAGCACTGTTTGCCCACACCCCAGGTCTGCGCATCATCACCCCCTCCAACGCAAACGACGCCTACTGGATGATCCAGCAGGCCGTGGAATGCAAGGACCCTGTCATCTTCTTCGAACCCAAGCGCCGCTACTGGCTCAAAGGCGAAGTCGACACCAAAAACTCGCCCGGAGACCCGTTCAAGGCCCATGTCCTGCGCGAAGGCACCGACGCAACCCTGGTGGCGTACGGTCCGCTGGTTCCGGTTGCACTGGCCGCAGCCAATGCCGCCGCCGAGGACGGGCACAGCGTGGAGG
>JBBSQT010000136.1:0-5927 GCA_038243775.1 Actinomycetales bacterium
GTCAGGACCAGCTCACAGTGCTCATGGCCCTTGGTTTCCAGGTTGACCGTGATGGAGACGTCGCCCATGGAGATGGACCCGCCCACGCGGGTGTGGTCAACGCCGGTGACGTTGGCATCGTTCTCGGCGATGATCCGCGAGATCGTGGCGAGTGAGCCCGGACGGTCGTTGAGCATCATGCGCACCGTCAGGAAGCGTCCGGCGGCGGACAGGCCGCGCTGAATGACCTTGAGCATCAGCATGGGGTCGATGTTGCCGCCGGAGAGGATGACCGCCGTCGTGCCCGGGTTTTCAATCTTGCCTTCCATGAGCGCGGCGACACCCACGGCACCGGCCGGTTCCACCACCATCTTGGAGCGCTCCAGCAGGAAGATCAGGGCACGCGCAAGGGAGTCTTCGCTGACGGTGACGACGTCGTCCACGAGTTCGCGGATGATGGAGAACGGCAGCTGTCCTGGGCGCCCCACGGCAATGCCGTCGGCCATGGTGGACACCTTCTTCAACGGCACCAGGGCATCGGCGGCGAGGGAGGGAGGGTAGGCTGCGGCATTTTCGGCCTGCACGCCAATGACACGGATTTCCCGGCCCAGCTCCTTGGCGCGCGCCTTCACAGCCACGGCCACACCGGCGAGCAGCCCTCCGCCGCCAACACCCATGATGATGGTGTCAACATTGGGGACCTGGTCCAGGATTTCCAGGCCGATGGTGCCCTGCCCCGACACAACGTCGACATTGTTGAACGGGTGCACAAACACGGCACCGGTTTCGTTGGCGTACCGTTCGGCTTCGGCGAGGGATTCGTCAACGTTGTAGCCGTGCAGGACCACTTCGGCACCATGGCCGCGGGTGGCTGCCAGCTTTGGCAAGGCCACGCCGACGGGCATGTATATGCGGGCCTGGATGCCCAGCGCCTTGGCGGCCACGGCCACACCCTGTGCATGGTTTCCGGCGGAGGCAGCCACCACGCCGCGGGCGCGTTCCTCGGCGGTGAGTTTGGCCATGCGCACATAGGCCCCGCGCACCTTGAACGAGCCGGCACGCTGGAGGTTCTCGCACTTGAGGAACACCTCTGAGCCCGTGATGCGGCCCAACGCGCGCGAGCTCTCAATGGGGGTCAGCGCAATAATCTCCGTCAACAACTCCCGCGCCTTTTCTACATCTGCAAGTGTGACGGGGAGATTGCTGGTTGCGTTCACGGTACTTTTCTCTCTCTTTGCGGCTTTGTGGTGGAACAGTTGCGTTGCCGGGGACGGTGGCTAAATCTGTGTTGTCGGCCCAAGATGTCCGACGCCGGAGCTCGGCTCAGTCTGCATTGCCGGCTCTGCGGCCGCCCGGGACCGCGTCGGCGGTTCCGGCGTCGGGGGTTCGGGCCCCGGCGGTTCGGGCCCCGGCGGTTCCGGCGTCGGCGGTTGCGGCGTCGGGCACTGTTTGGGAAATGCCGTACTTCTCCCCTATTACGGGGTCGTGCTCCCAGCCCCTATCGGCAATGTAGCGCACGAAGGAGTTGACAACAGCCAGCAGGGGCACGGCGAACAGGGCGCCGAGGATGCCTGCCACGCCGGAGCCGGCGGCCACGGCAAGGATCACCGCGACGGGGTGCAGGGAGACTGCGCGGCCCATGACGAAGGGCTGGAGCAGGTGGCTTTCCAGTTGCTGGACCAGCAGCACGATGGCCAGCATGATCAGGGCGTTGACCCAGCCGTTGGCCACGAGCGCCAATAGGACGGCAACGGCACCGGTGACCAGGGCGCCCACCACGGGGATGAAGGAGCCGACAAAGACCAGCACGCCCAGGGGAAGGGCCAGCGGCACCTGGATGATGGCGGCGCCGGCACCGATGCCCACGGCGTCGACCGCTGCGACAAGGATCTGCACGCGGGCGTAGTTGCCCAGTGAGGTCCAGCTGCGCCGGGCGGCGCCGTCCACTGCCGGGCGGGCGGTGCGCGGGAGGAACTTGACCACAAAGGCCCAAATGTCCTGGCCCTCCAACAGGAAGAACAGCAGGATGAACAGGGTCAGCAGCAGCCCCACGGTGAAATGGGTCAGGCTGCTGCCCACGCCCACGGCGCCGGAGAGGATGGCGTTGGAGTTGTCCTGCAGTGCCGACAGTGCCTCATTGAGGTACGTGGTGAGTTGGTCGTTGCTCAGGTTCAGGGGCCCGGAGGTCAGCCAGTCCTGGATCTTGATCAGGCCCTTCAGTGCCTGCTGGCTCAGGTCGCTGAAGCCCACCACCAGTTGCCGGCCCACCAAGAACAACGCACCCAGCACCACCACTATGAGCCCCACCTCGGCGATGGCTACGCTCAGGCCCTGGGGCACTCCGAGGTGCTTGAGCATTTTCACGACCGGTCGCAGCAGTGTCGCCAGGATGGTGGCGATCATGATGGGCACCAGAAGTATCGTGACCTGGCTCAGCAGCCAGACCAGCATGGCAACGGCGATCAGGATAACGCCCACCCGCCAGGACCATGCACCTGCGACCCGCATTCCGTAGGGAACTCCTGAGGGATCGGTGTGGGGACTGTTTTTTGGCTCCCGCTGTAAAGGCGTCATGAACCAATAATTCCCCATGTCGCCGGGATACGTTAAACGCCGTCCATTCCGGCGTGGCCGCGTGCCGGTGTTGCAGCCTCTTTTTTAACCTCTAAAGGCTCGATTCGATGCCCCAGTTCATGGTGAAACGTCTCCCCGCTTCCAGCCATTTCAGGCCGTCGCCGGAATTGAACGCGTTGGCCGGGCCGGTCATCGGTTCCATGGCAATGGCCAGGGTGCGGCCGGGGAAGCTTTCGGTGATGTAAATGTGCACGTAGCGCACGCTCTCGTCATGCCACAAACTGACGCTGCGCCCGTCCGGGGCCGAGAGCGTGTGCCGCCCCACGCCGTCGTGCATCAAAAGATCGGTGAAGGCGGTGTCCATGAGGGAGTCCGGGACGGGCTTGCCGGCGCGCAGGTCATGGTGCCCGACGACGGGGACGGCGGCGGACGGGATCATCCGGGCGTCGGCGGGCAGGTAGGAGCCGGCGTTGGCCTGGATCGCCAGCGTTTCCGGGGCCGCATCACCCACGGTGAAGTAGGGGTGCGCGCCCAGGACGAACGGGGCCCGGCGGGATGAGTCGTTGATGAGGGTCTGGGCGACGCGAAGGTGGCCCTGGGCGTCCAGCTCGTAGCGGACCTGGTGCCGGGCCAGGAACGGGTAGCCGTGCTGCGGGTGGATGACTGCTTCCAGAAGAACATGGCGCCCGCCCTGTTCCACCGCGTGGTAGCCGGTGTTGCGCAGGAGCCCGTGGATGGCGTTGTTCCGTGGCACCTCGGTGATGTCCAGCTGCTGCGCCTTGCCGTCCAGGTGCCAGAGGCCGCCGTCCACACGGTTGGCGAAGGGTACCAGCGTAATCCCCGCCGCTCCGGGGGCGATCTGGTCCTCCGGGTAGCTCTCCACGAGGGAAATTCCGTTCCGCTCGTAACTGCGCAGCCCCGCCGCCAGGGAGGTGATGGTGGCGGTGGCATTGCCGTGGCGCAACGTGAACTGTGATCCTGTGGCGGCCCGGCCGCCCGCGGTGTCAGTGGAAGTGGTCATGGGCATTAGGCTACCTCGTGGCAAAGCCATCACGGCACATCCGCTGCGCCGCGTGCTTGCATTGCACATCACACAAATGTAAGGTTTTGTTTGAATCTGTTTACTTTAGCCATCTCTTAGTGTGGGGGTCCTTCAAATGCTGGCACCGGAACGTCAGGCGCGGATCCTGAAAGAGCTGCAACGCCACGAAGCAGTGCGGGTGGCCGAGGTCGCCGTGGCCTTGAACGTCAGTGAGATGACGATTCGCAGGGACATTGAGTCGCTGGACCAAAGCGGGCTGGCCCGGAAGATCCACGGCGGCGCCACGCGGCTCGCCCCGCTCAGCGCGCTGGAGCCGGGATTCTCCCTCAACGTCGACAAGGAACTTGACGCCAAGCTGGCCATCGCCCGCCAGGCGTTGGAGCTGATCCAGCCGGGCATGACGCTGGCCCTGACGGGCGGCACCACCACCTACCAGCTGGCCGTGCTGCTGGGTGCACACCTGGAGCAGCTGCGCGGGCTGACGGTTGTCACCAACTCCCTCAAGGCTGCCGAGCTGCTGTACCGCCAGCAGGGCAGCTCGGATGTGAAGGTCATTGTCACGGGAGGCGAACGCACCCCGTCGGAGGCGTTGGTGGGGCCGGTGGCACGCATGGTCCTGAACAAACTCAACACCGACCTCTGCTTCATGGGTGTCCACGGCCTTGATGTGGACCGCGGCCTGACCAGCCCCAACTGGTTGGAAGCCGAGACCAACGCCGCCTTCATCGAAGCAACCACGCGACTGGTGGTTCTGGCAGACAGCACCAAGTTCCACGTCCGTTCCCTGGCGTCCATCGCCCCCATGGACGCCGTGGACACCATCATCACCGACGCCTCAGCCAGCGCCGCCACGAGCGAGTTGTTCAGCTCCCGCGTGCCGCATTTCATTCAGGCCCCCGGTGTTGAGACCGCCACTAGGAAGACTTCATGACCCGCGCAACAGCAACACGGATGGCCGACGGCCGCGAGCTCATTTATTTCGACGACGGCGACTCCGCCAAAAATCACACAGCCGCGGACACCCGCCCCCTGGATCCCCGCTCCGAGGCGAACACGGGCGAGCTGCGCTTTGATGCCCTGACCGGAGACTGGGTTGCCGTTGCCGCGCACCGCCAGACCCGCACCTATCTGCCGCCGGCCAACCAGTGCCCGCTGTGCCCCACCGCCGGCGAAAACCTCTCCGAAATCCCTGACTCCGGCTATGACGTGGCGGTCTTTGAAAACCGCTTCCCCTCCCTTGGCCCGGCCGTGGGGCAGGTGCCGGAAAACCCCGCCTGGGGCACAAGGTGCCGCGCCTTTGGCCGCTGCGAGGTTGTCGCATTCACGCCCGAACACACCGGCTCCTTTGGCGGGCTGAGCACCGAGCGTGCCCGCACCGTCATTGATGCCTGGGCGCACCGCACCGAGGCACTCAGTGCACTGCCCGGCATTGCGCAGGTGTTCCCCTTTGAGAACCGCGGGCAGGACATTGGCGTGACCCTGCACCACCCGCACGGGCAGATCTACGCCTACTCTTATGTGCCGCCGCGCAGCCAGGTCATGGCCACTGCGGCCCGCAAGTTCTACGACGCGCACAACGGGCAGGCAACCCTGCTGGGCGACATCGTGGCCAGCGAGTCCGCCTCCGGGAAGCGGATGGTAGCCCAGGGCAGGCACTTCAGCGCCTATGTGCCCTTCGCCGCGCACATGCCGCTGGAAATCCACCTGACCCCGCACCGCCACGTCCCCGACTTTGCCGCCCTGACCGACGCCGAACGCGACGAGCTCGCCGTGATGTACCTGGACCTGCTGCGCACCGTGGACAACCTCTACGCCACGCCCACCCCGTACATTGCCGCCTGGCACCAAGCCCCGCTGGATCCCTTCCTGCGCCCGGCCGGCCGCTTCCACCTGGAACTGACGTCCCCGCGCCGGGCCGCAGACAAACTGAAATTCCTGGCCGGTTCCGAGGCCGCCATGGGTGCCTTCATCAACGACACCACCCCCGAACAGACCGCCGCCATGCTGCGCGGCACCCCCACTACCGTGAAAGCAGGACAGGCGTGAGCGCCTCCATCGACACCGACTTTGTGCGGGCAGCCTTCGAAACCACCTTTGGAATGGCGCCCGAGGGCGTGTGGGCGGCCCCCGGGCGTGTCAACCTGATCGGTGAGCACACCGACTACAACGAAGGATTTGTGCTGCCGTTCGCGATTGACCGTGCCGCCGCCGTCGCCATCCGCCGCCGCGATGACAGCACCGCCCGGCTGGTTTCCAGCGTTGGCGACCAGGGCGTGGTGACCGTGGACCTTTCCACCCTGTCCCACGACACCATGAAGGGCTGGACCGCCTA
>JBBSQT010000137.1:0-5900 GCA_038243775.1 Actinomycetales bacterium
AACTCGGGCGGGATGGTGGTCCCGTGCCAGGAGCTGAAATCCAGGGCACGGAGTTGGGCGAGCGTCATGTCGGCGAGCGCCCCGGCACTGTTCGAGGTGCGGCTGATGTCTTCGTCGTGGTGGAGCACCAGCGCACCATCGGCGGTGAGGTGGAGATCGCACTCAACACCGTCGGCACCGTCGGACAGGGCTTGCAGGTAGGCCGCCCGGGTGTGCTCCGCGTAGGCGGCACTGGATCCGCGGTGGGCGAAGATCGTTGCACTCATGGCATCACGCTACGCTTGCTTCATGGCTTCGACACAACAGCTTGACCCGACCGGCCTCCCACCCCACCCCGACATAGCCAAGGCGGCGGCGCTGCGGCGCATGAAGAACATCGCGTTGGCATTGCTGCTGTTCATGGCGGTGGTTTTCTGCTTCGCATTCGGCCTGCAGCAGCACTACCCGTGGCTGGCTTATGTCCGATCGGCGGCCGAGGGCGGCATGGTGGGTGCGCTGGCCGACTGGTTTGCCGTTACGGCGCTGTTCCGGCACCCCATGGGCATCAAGATCCCGCACACGGCCATCATTCCGAACCGCAAGGATGAGATTGGTTCCTCGCTGGCGGAATTTGTGGAAACCAACTTCCTGTCTGAAGAGGTCGTGTCGCAAAAGCTGGCCAAGTCGCAGATTGCGCAGAAGGTGGGGACGTGGCTGGCCAAGCCTGAAAGCGCCCAGCGGGTGGCCACCGAGGGTGCCGCCGCGCTGCGCGGTGCCATTGCCGTTTTGAAGGACGACGACGTCAAGGACGTCATCGAGTCCATGGTCCGCAAGCACGTGCTTGAGCCCCCGTGGGGTCCGCCCGTAGGCAGGCTGGCCGAACGGATCTTCGCCAACGGACACCACCACGGCCTCGTGGATTTGTTGGTGGACCGTTCCACCACGTGGATCCAGGCCAACCACACGACCATCAGCGGGCTGGTTTCGGACCGTTCGCCGAGTTGGGTCCCGCAATTTGTGGACGGGCTGGTGGGTGACAAGATCTACACGGAAATCTACAAGTTGGCCCGTGCCGTCCAAGACGACCCGCATCATGACCTGCGCCTGCAACTGGACGATTATTTGAAGCAGCTTGCGCAGGAGCTCCAGCACGACCCCGCCATGATCGCGAAGGCCGAGGGCATCAAGAGCCAGGTTCTGGGCGATCCCGAGGTACGGGAGCTGGCCGGACGCACCTGGGAAACCATCAAGACTGCGCTGACAGACGCCGTGGAGGATCCCCGGTCTGAACTGCGTCTGAAGTTCACCTCCGCCGTGCAGGAGTTCGGCACCCGCCTGGTCTTAGACACGGAGCTGGCCGCCAAGGCCAACCAGTGGATTTCCGATGCCGCCGCCTACGTCGTAGGTACGTACAAACACGAGATCACCTCGCTCATCACCGACACCGTGGAGCGGTGGGATGCGGAGGAGACCAGCCAGAAGATCGAGCTCCAGGTAGGCAAGGACCTGCAGTTCATCCGCATCAACGGCACCGTTGTGGGCTCCCTGGCCGGCCTGGCCATCTTCACGGTCGCGACGCTCGTGTTCCACTGACGCGTTTGGGGTGCTTGACGCGTTTGGGTTGCTTGACGCGTTTGGGGTGCTTGGGGCGTTTGGGGTGCTTGGGGCGCTGGGGCGCATGGCCAGCCGCGGCCGGACTGGGCGTCACTCAGCCAACAGGTCAGCTCACGGCTTGCGGCGCATGAAATCCGGAACAGGCACCGGCACATAGGGGGCCTGTTCCTTCCCGGCCTTCCCGCGCTTGGCCGGCTTCCCCTCCTTCGACGGCTTCCCCATCTTGGCCTGCTTCCCCGCCTTGGGCGTCTTCCCCACCTTGGGCGGCTTCCCCGCCTTGGGCGTCTTCGCCGGTTTTGCCGGTTTCGCGGTACCGAGTTCGGCCAGCAGCAGCGGCGGGATCTCCAACGGTGCGGGCCCGAAGGCTTTGTTGGCCGACGCGATGACGGCCCGGCCCATCATGTAGTTGCCTACGCCGCCCACCGCCGCACCAATGCCAAACGGCAGCGCCTTGCCAACGATCGAGGCGCTGCCCCTGACGGCCATCTTCTTCAGGAACCGCTTTTGCATCGGCGCCACAATTGTCTTCACGGTGCCCAGCGGAACGTTTTTGCTGAATGTCTTGCCCCAAGCCTGCAGGGGCGTTTTGCCGTTGCCCAGCGCGTGCCCGGTCAGGCCCTGCAGCATGGCTTGTCCTTCATCGCCCAGAATGATCGCCATGACGGCCAGCTGGGCACTCTCCGGATTCGCCAGCCGCACCCCGTGCAACTCGGCGACCGACTGAGCATAAAGCGCCGTTGCCTCGAGGAACACCACGGTTGCTGCTGCGGAAATTGACAGAGCCACAACCGTCCCGATGCCCGGAATGATGGCCGTTGCACCAATCGCCGCCCCGCCCGTTCCAACTCCCGAAAGGTAGTCGCGTTCCAGGCGCTGGCTCAGTTCGAACGCCGTGGCCTGCGGGTGGCGTTTGCGCAGGCGGCGCAGGTTCGCCAGCACCAGTGGCCGTTGCACCTCGACGGCGCGCAGCAGCATGCCGTGGACGGCAGGGGTCGGATTGCCCCGGTCGTCGAAGGCCGCCCCGGCCGCCAATTCCACCGCCGGGTTGGACCGTGCCGCGTTCTTGGCGAACCCTGGGGCAGTATTCAACCCCACATGTTTGAGATCTTTGCGTGCCATGAAACTCCCCTGCCGTGTTTGTGGTTCTAGGATATCCGGCATTCCTGATCACCACCGGAGGACGCATCGCACGGGGCGGGCGGGCCGGGCGCCCAGCCTGCGAGCGCGGCGGATGCACCGGCGTCGAGCTTCACCGCGGCACCAAAAAGGCAGGTGCGCAGGGCCAGGAACAGCAGCAGGAGCATAAGCCCCGCCAAGAGCTGGGTGAAGGCCTTCACATGGTTTTGCTTTGGTGAATTCACCGGAAACAGGCCGACAAGCGTTCGGCTGCTAGGCCCTGGGCACGAAGGATCCCGGTACATTGGCGGTCAAGAACGAGGCCACATCGGCAAGCTCCGCGGTGCTGAAGTTGTGGCCCATGCCGTCATAGCGGGCATTTTGGAGGTCCGTGTTGTTGGCCAGCCACTCGGCCGTGAATTTGACGGCGTCGGGATTGATGACAAGGTCTGTTTCGTCACGTGCCCAGAAGAAAGGAATTTTTGTGGCGAGCGGCTCCATGGCGGCCAGGAGTTCGTTGTGCAGGGCAAAGCCTGAGAGCCCCACACCGGCGGTGAACCTGTCCGGGCGCAACCTGATCAGCGTGGTTGCCATGGCCATGCCCTGCGAGAAACCCAGGACGGAGACGGAGCTGAAGCGGTGCCTGGCCATTTCAGCGTCCAGCCATCCCAGCACCTGCGCGGCGGCGCCCACCACATCGGCAAAGTCGTTGGCAAGAAAGTAGTCCAGCAGGAACCAGCCCCAGTTCCCGGAAATGCCCTTGGGTGCCCGGGGTGCAGCACACACAAAACCTTTCGGCATGTCCTTGAACAGTGCACTCATGCGGGTCTCGTCGGATCCATAGCCATGGAGCATCAACAGCAGGGGCTTGCCGGCCCGTTCACTATTCGGGTGGGACCACACAACAGTTTCCATGGCGCCACACTACCGGCCACTCGCACACCCCCTTCATCGACGCCTGCCTACCGGCCCACTTCCACGCACCGCCACCTCCGCTGTCGCCTCAAAATCCATCCGTGAGAAAAGGCCGCTTTGCAGCCGCCATACTGGGTTGAACGTGACCTATTCTCATGGGTCGATGGCGGCGCCGCGGCGCCATCCCAGCCCAACTCCCCATTAATCTGTGTTTATGTGGGATTTACCTTGAATTCCAAAGATAAACACAGATAAAGTCAGGTGATACAACATCCTGTGACTCCGGTCACGGGCAACGGCGCCCCGACAGAGACACCCCAACGGCTCGGCGGCCGCCACCACCGGAAGGAATCAACATGTTTGCGGAGGAACGGCACCAGCGGATCGTCGAACTCGTCAGCGCCCAGAGCCGCGTCGGCGTCAATGAGCTCGCCGAACTTTTTTCCATCACGCAGGAGACCGTGCGCCGCGACCTCGCCACGCTCGAAGAAACGGGCGGCCTGCGCCGCGTCCACGGCGGCGCAGTCGGCACCGACCGTTTCACCCGCTCCGAGCTGAGCCTGAGTGAACGCCAAACCCAGCGCCTGGATGAGAAGCAGCGCATCGCCACGGCAGCACTGCACTTCATCCCCCACGCCCCAACGGCGTCGATCCTGCTCGATTCCGGCACCACCACCGCCGCCCTGGCCGAGCGCCTGGCCGGATGGACCCCTGCCAACACCGGCGACGAGCTGCTCGTCATCACCAACTCCCTGCCCATCGCCGCCTCGCTGAGCACCAACACCCACCTGCTGCTGGACATCGTCGGCGGACGGGTGCGCGGGCTGACCAGCGCCGTCGTGGGCGCCCGCGCCACGGAACAGCTCGGCGCCCTGCGCCCGGACATCGCGTTCATCGGCGCCAACGGCATCCACCCCGACTTCGGCCTGAGCACCCCCGATCCTGTCGAGGCGGCCACCAAGACCTCCATGGTCAGGGCTGCCCGGCAGGTGGTGGTCCTGGCCGACGCGTCCAAGCTCAACACCGAAACGCTGGTCCGCTTTGCCACCCTGGAAGACATCGACACCCTCATCACCACGGTTGAGCCCGGCCGCGAGCTCGCCGCAGCCCTGGCCGCCGCCGGCGTAGACGTCGTGCTCGCATGATCCTCACCCTGACCCCCAATCCGAGCCTGGACCGCACCATTGAGGTGGCCTCGCCTCTCCAGCGCGGCGAGGTCCAGCGTGCAACACATGCCTCCCAGCATCCCGGTGGCAAGGGCGTGAACATCGTCCGGGCCCTCTCCGCTTCGGGGATCGACGCGCTGGCGCTGTTGCCCGGGGACCCGGGCGACGCCGTCGTGCGTGCCCTGGTTCAGGAGCACATCCCGCACCTGTCGCTGCCCATTGGGACGGCCCTGCGCAGCAACGTGGCCATCACCGAACCCGACGGCACCACCACCAAGGTCAACGAGCCCGGCCCCACACTCACCGAAGCGCAGCTTGCGGACCTCCTGGCGCTCACCGTGGAGAAGTCCGACGGCGCAGCCTGGCTGGTCCTGGCCGGTTCACTTCCGCCGGGGGCACCCGATGATTTTTATGCTTCCGTCATTGACGCGGTGCGCTCCGCGCATGGTTCTCGGGCGCCACGGGTTGCCGTGGATTCCTCCGGTAAACCCCTGCGCGAATGCCTGCGCGCAGCCCCCGACCTGCTCAAGCCCAACGGCGAAGAGCTGGCCGAACTGACGGGGATTTCCACCGGCCCCGCGTTGGAGGCTGATCCGTCGGCCGCCTCGGCAGCAGCCCAGGTCCTCCTCCAAAAAGGAGTTGGTGCCGTCCTGGCAACACTCGGTTCCAAGGGCGCGGTTCTGGCCACCGGTTCCGGCAGCTGGCACGGCAACGGTCCGGCCATCAAGGCAAAAAGCACAGTCGGTGCGGGCGATTCCGCCCTCTCCGGCTACCTGCTGGCAACCCTGCGCGGGGACTCCCCCGGCGCCTGCCTGCAGCAAGCGGTGGCCCACGGTGCGGCCGCCGCTTCCCTCCCCGGAACCATGGTTCCCACTCTCAACCAAACAACCCCCGACGCTGTCACTGTGACGGCGCTGACGCAAGCCGAAGAGAGCTGACATGACAACCCTCATCAACGACGACCTGGTGCTTCTGAACGCCAATCTCGGCACAGACACCACCTCCGTCATCCGCCACCTGGCCGAACTCATTGCAAAAACCGGCCGCGCCGCCCAGGTTGAAGGCCTGTTTGCCGACGCCCTCGCCCGCGAACAAAAGACCGCCACGGGC
>JBBSQT010000138.1:0-5894 GCA_038243775.1 Actinomycetales bacterium
GAGGAAGTGGTGCGTGGCTTCGACGGCGTCACGCCAAACATTGGTGAGCTCTTCGACGTCGGCCATCAGCTGCCCTCGACGCAGTACAAGCGCAGACGCGCGCATTCTGAATCACCATCTCTTCCGCGAACAAACCTCACCGTATCGGCATGGCTTGGGCTGCCGCCGGAAGAAGCCGAAACGTTATGCCGGCTGACCAATGCATGACGAAACCCGCCCGCACAGCCAGCGGACCTGCACTGCTGGTGGCCACTGGCCCCTTGGTGGTCTCCGCTGTTGATGCGGCTACCCTGTGCCGGCGCGCGATGCTCGCTTCACCACCAAGACGACACCATTGTCTCGGCGACCGATGGGCGGATTCGGTCTCGGCGGCGGGGCCTGCACGGGTGATTCATGCGGTCCCAGGAATTTGCGACCCGCAAAACCGTTGCCTCAAGTTTTGCTTCGCCACCAGAAACTTCAAGGCAGCCCGGCACCCACAATCCGGACCGGCCTCTGGAGCGCGCAGACGCAAGGGTGATGAGCCTGGCCCATGATTCGGCCGGGAAGTCCACGCACTTTGGCCTTGCCCGGCCCTGACCACCCGCCGCGCCGGTTCCCCGCAGGAATGTCCCCGCGCATTTCCCCGCGCCGGTTCCCCGCGCACTGGTTGCCCAACTAATCCGGAGGAGCTTAGAAACAGGGGTCCTTTAAAAAATTCGACCCGCAGGAGCATCGGCGAGATACTCAAACGGGTCTGACCGCGGCTAACTTAGAGAAAAGCGCCTTGGCTAACAAGAACACTACCTGCCCCCACACTCATGCACCACATTGCAGGACGCGACTGAGCCGGAACTCACATTTGATTTCGGCCGCCCAAGCCCCCGCAGGACCAATGACGGGTTCCCATGCCGGGATGCCGTTGATAACGATGGCACCCGGAGGCAAGGGGCGTCGGGCATCCGGTCCGGGCTGCGGCAACCAGCCAGGTGCCGCCGTCGTTCATGGCCGGCGCCGACCATGTCAAGCAGGTCCAGTGCAGCGCCAACACCGGTAGCTACGTGGAGGCGGGGCAAATTTGTTCAGGTCTTTGACCTCGTTGCCCTTTGCGTTGATGCAACCCTGACACTTGGCGGGCAAGTCAGCGTCATGGACAGCGCGGCGTACGACCCGCTGGTGGCTTCGGACGTTGCGCACACGGTTGCGGCCCGGACATGGACACCAGCCAGTCCCACGGCGTTGGCGAGTACAGCTGCAGCGCCACGACTGTGACCATGAGGAACGACGGTGTCTTCGCCCAATTCCCACCCGGCAGCTGAGCCCGCTTCCGTCGCTCGTCCTGCAGGTGTCAGGCCAGCAGGAGGACGATGCCCCGGATCGTTGCGGCGGCGGCCCCACCGTACGCGAGGACCACCATGACGGCGCGCGCCTTGGCTGGCGTGATCCACCGGGCGAGCACCTCCCCCGCGACGAGTCCAACGACGATGGCTCCTCCGATGGCTGCCCATTCCCGGGAATCCAGAAGTGGCATCGACTCCGGGCTGGCAACGTATTTGGCGAGGACGGATGCCGCCCCGATCGTTAGAAAGTACGGCTGCATGGTGGCTGCAAAGGAACGCTGCCCCCATCCGGACGCCACGGCGTAAACACTCATGGCAGGCCCGCCCACTCCCGCCGTGGTGTTCATGATCCCGCTGGTGACACCGGCGAGCAGCATGGGCTTGATTCCGTGATGGTGTTTGATCGAGGACATCCGCAATGAGACTGTCAATCCGGCCAAAACCATGAGGCCCACTCCAATCTGCAGCCAGGCCGGGGGAATGAACTTCACAATGGCGGCACCCGGGACAACACCCGCGACGGCGGCCGCGGCCAGGATCAGAAATTTCTTCCAGTCAATGTCCCTGAGCACGCGAAACAGGACGAGGGCCGATGCCACAACCCCGCAAATGTTAACCAGGACAATTCCCGTGGTGGGACCCAACAGCAGGACAACAAAGGGCGCCGACACCAGGGCGAAACCCATTCCCGTCAAGCGCTGCATGGCGGCGCCAACAACAATCGCCAACACCAGCAGCAGGGCCGCAACCACGTCCAAAGCTTCCCCCATTTCATGTCCCCGTCGATTGTTCCATGTGCTGTCCCGAACCACTGAAACAGGCCCAATGGCACCTGCCCGGCGCAGTGAGCCGCGCCACATTACTGACAAGTAACAAAATTCCACCACAAACCGCACTTCCCAAGGTACGCTGGCGATTATGAGCCAATACCAGCCTCCAATTGCAGACATTGCCTTCGCCCTTGAGCATGTTGTGGGATACCCGGACATCGCCAAGCTCCCCGGCTACGAACACGCAGACCTGGACACCGTCGTCGAGCTCCTGGAACAGTGCGGGGAGTTCATGGCGGAGGTTGTGGCGCCCCTGAACCGGCAGGGCGACCTCCAAGGTTCCCACCTCCAGCCCGACGGCACGGTGGTTACCCCTGATGGATTCAAGGAGGCCTACCAGCAGTACGTCGACGCCGGCTGGGGTTCAGTTCCGCTGCCCGAGGAATACGGCGGCGGCGGATTCCCGCGCGCCGTCGGACTTGCCATCCAGGAGATGATCAACAGCGCCAACCTGGCCTTCTCCCTGTGCCCGCTGCTGACCCAGGGGGCCATTGACGCCCTGCTGCATTACGGCGATGACGAACTGAAGAACCGCTACCTGCCCAAGATGGTCAGCGGCGAGTGGACCGGCACCATGAACCTGACCGAGCCACAGGCGGGTTCAGACGTTGGCGCACTCACCACCAAGGCTGTCAAGAACGACGACGGCACGTACGCCGTTACCGGTCAAAAGATCTTCATCACCTACGGTGACCACGACATGGCCGAGCAGATCGTCCATTTGGTCCTGGCAAGGACTCCCGGCGCGCCCGAGGGCACCCGAGGCATTTCATGTTTCATCGTGCCAAAGTTCCACGTGAATGACGACGGGTCATTGGGCGGGCGCAATTCCGTCGAGACTGTTTCCCTCGAGCACAAGATGGGCATCCATGCGTCCCCCACGTGCGTACTTTCCTACCAGAATGCCACCGGTTACCTGATCGGCGAAGAGAGCAAGGGCATGCGCATCATGTTTGTCATGATGAACGCGGCCCGACTGGGCGTTGGCGCTCAGGGCCTTGCCCTGGCAGAGCGTGCCTACCAGCAATCACTCGAGTACGCGCAGCAGCGCCAACAGGGGCAGGCGATTGGTGCCACCGGCACTAGTTCAGCCATCATCGAATTCCCTGACGTGCGTCGCATGCTCATGACCCAGCGTGCCAGCATCGCGGCCCTGCGCTACCTGATGCTGCTGGATGCAAGCTATGTGGATACCAGCACTCACGATCCTGATCCGGCAGTCCGTGCACGGGCCGATGAGATCGTGGGAATTCTGACACCGATCTGCAAGTCTTATGGCACCGACATGGGCAATGAGCTCACCTCACTGGCATTGCAGATCCAAGGCGGCATGGGCTTCATTGAGGAAACGGGCGCAGCCCAACACGTGCGGGACGTTCGCATCGCAGCAATTTATGAGGGCACCAACGGCATTCAGGCAGCTGACCTGGTGGGCCGCAAGCTTGGCGTCCGGGGCGGTGCGTCCATTCTGGAATTCATCGCCACCATGCAGGAAGTCGAAAAGGACCTCGCGGAAGCAGGCGCCGACTTCGACCGCATCCGTGAGGAGTTGGAACGTCAGTTAGACGGCCTGGAGAACGCCACCCATTGGATGCTCAAGACCGGTCGGGGCGACCCCAACTCCGTTCTGGCCGGTTCCACGCCATACCTGCGCATGTGGGGATTGTGCACCAGTGCTTGGATGCTGGCCCGTGCAGCCGTCGCTGCGGCCAAGACAGACGATGCCGACCTGGCGGACAACCAGTTGGTGTTGGCGCGTTTCTACGCCGAACAAATATTGCCCCAGAGCGGCGGCCTGCTGGGTGCCGCCACGGCTGGTGCAAGTGATTTGTTCGCCATGGACGCCCGAGACCTCGCGGGTACTGGACACAAGGTGAGGAGCTAGCCTTTAGCCCTGCAGGCTGGGGCTGCGGGCAACGGACCACATACGTCAGCTCCAAGGCTTTGGCTTCCCGGCTTTGACTCCCTGTCCTTGGCTTCCTGGCTTTGGACTTTTGTGTATAGAGGGAATCGGGTGGTTTCTGCTTATGCAGGAGCCACCCGATTTCCTTTTGTTCCCTCGACTTTTATTCCCTGCAATCATTGGTGCCTCGCTGCCCCCGGCAGCTTGCTGGCTTACCCCTGCTTGGATCGCCTCGAAGAGGCGCCTCGCCCAGATCATCCATCGCCGGGATCGCCGGCGCCAGGCGGCCTGCTCCAGCGTTTTAGGTGCGTTTTTTGGGTTGTTTGGTGATGAGTTTTTTGAGCCATTTGGGGTAGCGGGGGCGTGGGGCGTCGTTGAGGGGTGGTTCCTGGTAGGTGCCGGAGGGGGTGATCCAGCCGATGCGCCCGTCGCTGGTGGGCTTTGGTGTCCAGCCGCGCAGGCGGATGGCGGTGCGTTCGGGTTCGTTGATGGCCCGGCGTTGCCCGTACCGGTTCTTGTCGTCCTTGAAGTGCTTAATGGTGTGGTGGCGTTTGCAGGCAGGACGCAGGTTTCCCATGCTGGACTGGCCTCCGAACTCAAACGCTTTAAGGTGGTCCAGGTCGGTGTCGATCACCGGGTTCGGGCAATTCGGCACGTAGCACTGCCCGGCCAGGGCCTGCAGGACCGCTTTCTCGGCTTCCTTGAGCGTGTAGCGTTGCGGCTGCGCCGGCAGGGTGTCGCCGCTGATCGGATCCGTGAGCACGCGCAAGAACGTGGACGAGCCGGCCAAAAGTTTCCGGGCAATGTCCGCCGGGACGGGCCCGCCCCGGGATCCGGCGAGTTCGGCCGGTTCATCCGTGATGCCCAACAGCCCCAACACCGGCACCGTGAGCAGGATCAAGGCCTTGGGCAGCGGCGGGTCCGTGATCACCTTCGAGTGCGCCAACGCCTCCAACTGCTCCAAATACTCAGCGTGTGAATCTTCCGGGATCCCGTCGATGACGTAATTGATGAACCCCGACCCGTCCCCCACCAACTCACCCACCACCACCTCATCACCATCAAACACACCGGCCGCCTCAGCAGCACCAGCGGCACCGGGCAGGACTGTCCCCTCGGTCCCGGCCGTGGGCATGGTTTCAGTGGTGGATTCAGCGGCACCGGGCAGGACGGTCCCCTCGTGCCCGGCCGTGGGCATGGTTTCAGTGGTGGATGCTGCTGTTTCCGTGGTTCCGGGCAGGAGAGTGCCGGTCAATGGCTCATCCCCGGTGCGGGCGGTGCCGCCGCCGGTGCGGGTGGTGGTGGTGGGTGGGCTGGTGTGCGCCCAGGGCGGTTCATCATCAAGGAGCCTGACCCCGCCTGGGCCGGGAGCTTTCTTGGCCTGCTCAGCCTTGTCGGCATTAGCCATGGCCTGCTCAAACCACGACCGGCCATTCTGGGCAGAAGTCTCCCCCGAACCACCAGCGGAACCCGTCCCTGCACCCGTCCCAGCACCCGCGCCGGCGCGTGGGCCGGTGGAGGCGGAACCGGCACTGGCGCCCCGGCCCTTGGCGTCTTCGCTGCCGGTGCCCGATCCGTTGGTGGTGTTGTTCTGCCCGCTGTTCTGGGTGTTGTTGCTCTGCCCGCTGTTCTGGGTGTTGTTGCTCTGGCCGCTGTTCTGGGTGGTGTTGTTGTTTTGGCCGCTGCTGTGGCTGCTGTTCTGGGTGGTGGGTGGTTGTTGGCCCAGGAGCAGGATGGCTGCGATGTCGGCGCGGAGTTGGGCCAGGGTCCGGTATTCGCGGCAGTCTTCCCCGGTCCGGGCCTGGTCGGCGTCATGTTGTGCCTGGTTCGCTTCGGTTTTGA
>JBBSQT010000139.1:0-5874 GCA_038243775.1 Actinomycetales bacterium
ACCAGCAGTTCGCAGGCAAACGCGGCGAGGTTGTCAAAACCAACTTTGCGCCGCAGCACAAAATAGATGGGGTATCCGAGACAGACCAGCAAGGTGGGCCAGGCCAGACCCCGCGACGTGAATGCCTCGTTGATAACGCCCACAACGGCTGCCGCGACCGCGAGTTTGCGCAGCGGGCTGAGCTTGTCGGCGAAGAACAGCCGTCCGGCCAAAACCATGCTCAGCGGCAGCAGGAAATATCCAAAGGACACCGACAGCGCCATATCGTTCAGCGGTGCCCACATGAACAGCCACAATTGCACGCCGACCAACCCGGCCGCTAGGACGCCCAGCGCAAGGAGAGAAGGCCGCCGTCGGACTCTGCGGAAAAGGTCCCGCAGCTCGGCCCCCGCGCCCGAGAAAAACGGCAGAACGCAGGCCAGCGTGACAAGGGTGAGCACCACGCGCCAGCCAAAGATTTCCCCGGCGCCCCACTCCGGCAGGATGCCCGCCAAGTAGAAAATCACCGCAAACAGGACCGATGCCGTGAGCGAGAGTGCGACGCCGCGCCCGGAACCGTGGGGCGCAACGACCGAACGCCGGTCCCGGGTCATGGTGCTCCTCACGTGCGTGAAAGTGGGTGGTGAAAGCGCGCCCGCCGCACCCGAAAGTGGGCATGAAAAGTGCCCCCGCCGGGGATCGAACCCGGATTTGCCCTTTAGGAGAGGGCCGTCTTATCCATTGGACTACAGAGGCGCGTCACCAAGCCTAGCGGAATTGGCAACCAAGCAAGAAACGGGGGTGGGTCACTCCGGCGCAGCGGCCCGCGCGGGAGCCGCTTTCTTCTTCCGGCCCAGGAACAGTGCAACGCCAATCGCCAGCAATGAGGCGATCAGCAGCATCCACGACGCAGTGACCAAGCCCGACGCCAGCGACACCGTGCCAACATCCAGGGTCTGCGCGCCGAGCATGGAATCAACGGCCGCATTGGCCCACAGGGAAATACCGGCAAAGAGCAACGGCAGGGCCCACAGGGTCCAGCGCAGCGACTTCTTGGCCACATTGGCGGCGATCAACGTCAGCGCCGTGATGGCGAAAATCAGCGGGAACAACGTTCCGGCTGTCTTGCCCACATAGTTCAGCTGGCCCAGCGCGTCGGCATCCATGGCTGCCCGCAGCGCCTCAACGTGGGCCACATCGAATCCGAACACAAACGACTGCGGCATGGCCAAACCGCCTGACAGGTCTGTCATCTGGTTCAACGTCAGCAGGTGGAAGTACGCAAAGAGGAACAGGCTCGTCACGGATCCGGCAATCAGGATCATGTTTGCATTGCCCTGGGCCTTTTGCGGAGTTCGCCTGGTGCTGGTGTTGACGACGGGTGTGCTGGGAGGTGTTGCAGCCTTGCCATGCTTGGCAGCACGCTGGGCGGGAGTCTTGGCCATGGAACCATTATCGCCCAGATTAGGCTGGTCCCATGGCAACCCGTGAAACCCCCGCGACCAGCGACAGTGAATTGGCGGCGAAACTTTTGCGCGGCGCCGGTGCCGTGGCACATTCCATCCGGGCAGGGGGCCTCGCAGGGCTGCGCGCAGGGCGCCAGCGCAAAAGCAACGTCTCCGACTTTGCCACCGCCGCCGACCTCGCCGCCGAGAACCACCTCTTCACGGCATTGCGCGCGGCCCGTCCCGAGGACTCCATCCTGGGCGAGGAGGGCGCGTTCCACGAAGGCGGCTCCGGGCGCTGCTGGGTGATCGACCCCGTGGACGGCACCTTCAACTTTGCCAGCGGCTCCAGTTATTGGTGCACGGCACTGGCACTGGTGGTCCCTTCCTTTAAGGGGGGTGCGACGGCGGATCCTCTCACCGATGCTGAGGTGCTCCTCGGCGCGGTCTACCAGCCCGAAGAGGACAAGCTGTGGCTGGGGGGTTCCGGCCAGGCTGCCACGTTGAACGGGGAAGCGATCTTCGTCTCCCCGGCTGCTCCGCTGGGCGAGTTGGCCGCCGGCACCTACATCCACCCCAGCTGGCTGTCCGACCCCGCGGCGGCCGTGCCGTGGACGAGCGCGGCGGAACTGCCGGCGACGTTGCGGATGCTCGGTTCGGGTTCCTGCGATCTGGGGCGCGTTGCGCAGGGCGAGTTGGGCGTGTGGTTCCAGCACAGTGCGCCGTCCTGGGACTGGCTCCCCGGAAAGGGGATCGTTGAGGCGGCCGGCGGGGACACCGACGTCGTCCGGGTCAATGGCCTGGACTGGTACCTGGCCGGACCCGGAGGTGCCGTGGCCGAGCTGGCGGCGGCGCTACGGCGCGGCACACTCGGCTGAGCTGCTGTGGCGGGCCTGCCTGTGGATAAGCGGCGGGCGTGGCAGGGGAATGTCAGCGGGGCGAACTACACTGGATGCCACCATGGATATGTTGTTTGACCCTTACCCCCAGAAGCCCAAGCCCACTCTCAGTACAGGCGCCGGATTGCCCGCCTGGCGGCCCTTCGTACAAGAGGATCCCGGCGCGGACATGCCCGAATTCACATCCGGCGAACCGGAGCCCGGCCAGGACGGCGGCGGCTTTGACGGCGGCGGTGCCGGCGCTGGTTCAGGCAGTGCAGGGAACGGGGCCGGCAGCCGCTGGCCGGACCCGGATTCCCTGCTGCAGGGCATGAACCCGCAGCAGGAGGCCGCCGTGGTGCACACGGGCGGACCGCTGTTGATTGTGGCCGGTGCCGGTTCCGGAAAAACACGCGTGCTCAGCCACCGGATCGCCTACCTTCTCGCCACCGGGCAGGCGCACCCGGGTCAGATCCTGGCCATCACCTTCACGAACAAGGCCGCCGCCGAGATGCGTGAGCGGATCGAGGCGCTGATTGGCGACGCCGCAAAGAGCATGTGGATTTCCACGTTCCATTCCTCGTGCGTGCGGATTCTGCGCCGCGAAGCCAAGGTCATCGGGCTGAATTCGAACTTCTCCATCTACGACTCGGCGGACTCGCTGCGGCTGATTACGCTCGTGGCCAAGGGACTGGACGTTGACCCGAAGAAGTTCACGCCGAAATCCATCATGCACAAGATTTCCTCGTTGAAGAATGAGCTCATCGACGACGATGAAAACTCCATGAACACCAACTTCAACGACCCCTTCTCCGCGGCCGTGGCCGAGGTGTACAAGGGGTACACGCAGCGGCTGCGCCAGGCCAACGCCATGGACTTCGACGACCTGATCGCCCAGACCGTCTACATGTTCCGGGCATTCCCGGGCGTTGCCGACTACTACCGTCGCCGTTTCCGGCACGTGCTGGTGGATGAGTACCAGGACACCAACCACGCCCAATATGCGCTGGTGAGGGAAATTGTGGGGACGGAGGCCGGTGACGGCGCCCCGGCGCAGCTGACCGTGGTGGGCGACTCCGACCAGTCCATTTATGCGTTCCGCGGCGCCGACATCCGCAACATTGTCGAATTCGAGCAGGACTATCCCAGCGCGGAGACCATCAAGCTGGAGCAAAACTACCGCTCCACCCAAAACATTCTCACCGCCGCCAACGCCGTCATCTCCCGCAACCCGAACCGTCGGGAAAAGCGGCTGTGGACGGCTGAGGGCGACGGCGAAAAAATCATTGGCTACGTTGCCGAATCCGAGCACGACGAGGCCAGCTTCATCGCCAAGGAAATTGACCGGCTCCAGGACGAGAGCGGCATCCGCCCCGGCGATGTAGCCATTTTCTACCGCACCAACGCCCAGTCGCGCGCCATCGAAGACATCCTGGTCCGGGTGGGCCTGCCTTACCGGGTGGTGGGTGGCACCCGTTTCTATGAGCGCAAGGAAATCAAGGACGCCCTCGCCTACCTGCGGGCCCTGGTCAACCCGGCCGACGACGTGAACCTGCGCAGGATTCTCAACGAGCCCAAGCGCGGCATCGGCGACCGGGCCGAGGGCGCCGTGGCCGCCTTGGCGGAACGCGAACGCATTTCCTTCTCCGCGGCCATGGCCCGTGCCGATGAAGCACCCGGCATCGCCTCCCGTTCCCTGAACGCGGTCAACGCCTTTGCCAAAATGATGGGCGACCTCGGCGAGGTCGCCGCCACCACCAGCCCGGCCACGGTCCTGGAAGCCGTGCTGGAGCAGACTGGCTACCTCGAAGCGCTGCGTACTTCGACGGATCCACAGGATGAGTCGCGCGTGGAGAACCTAGCGGAACTGGTCGCCGTCGTCCGCGAATTTGGGCAGGAAAATCCGGAAGGGACGCTGGGGGAGTTCCTGGAACAAGTGGCCCTCGTGGCCGACGCCGACCAGATCCCGGATGCGCCCGGCGGATCCGAAGCCGAGGCGGCGGCCGCCGTGGCCGAGGCGAAGCGGCTGGGCGTGGTGACGCTGATGACGCTGCACACCGCGAAGGGACTGGAATTTCCGGCCGTGTTTCTCACCGGCATGGAACAGGGTCTGTTCCCGCACTCCCGCTCCGCGACGGATCCCAAGGAACTGGCCGAAGAGCGTCGCCTGGCATATGTGGGGCTGACCCGTGCGCGCGAACGGCTGTACCTGACGCGGTCGGAGGTGCGCAGCATGTGGGGGCAGAGCCAGTACAACCCCGCCAGCCAGTTCATTGAGGAAGTCCCCGAAGAGCTCATTGAGTGGAAGCGCGAAGGCATCAGCCGGATGGCGCCGGCAGCCGGCGGTTTCGGCACCAGCCGGTACTCGGGCTCCTCATGGGGGGCCGGCTCGGCGGTGGGCGGCCGCGATTCCGGCGCGCTTCCTCCCAGCATTTCCAACCGCACCGCGGCGGGGCGGGTGCAGCCGCAGAAGGAAGTCATCTCCGTCACTGTCGGCGACCGGGTGAACCACACCAGCTTCGGCACCGGCACTGTCATGGAAGTGAGCGGGGCCGGGGACAAGTCCGTGGCAAAGGTGCGCTTCGAGATTGGCGAAAAGCGGCTGTTGCTGCGCTACGCGCCGCTGGTGAAGGAAGGGTAGCATTTCGCGGCAACGGGCGGGTGTGCGCGGACCATCGACGGTCGGCGCTCAGTTGAGAAAGCCGAGGAATGTAGCGGTGTCAATCATCCGCCGGCAGCGCATCCCGCATGTGGCAGTGCGGTGCAGGGCCCTTGTCAGGGGGAAGGCCGGCGATCAGAATGGAGCACATGACTAGTCAATTTGCTGCTTTGGCCATCGACTGCGCGGACCCGGAACTCCTGGCCAGCTTCTGGTGTGGGGCGCTCGGCTGGGCCGTCATTGACAGCGACGAAACGGGCTTCTCCATCGCACCGCCGGACGGCTCGAGCCCAACCATCGATCTTATTTCGGTTCCGGAAAGAAAAACAGTGAAAAACCGGCTCCACATGGACTTGCGAGCCGAGGGTTGCACTACCGATGAGGAACTTGGGCGGTTGCTCCGCCTTGGTGCCGTGCGTGTCAATGTCGGCCAAGATGCCGATGTGAGCTGGGTGGTGCTGGCTGATCCGGAAGGCAACGAGTTCTGTTTGCTGTCCTGAACGCTGCCCGCCCGCGGCGGCCCACCGTCACCCGGGTAACGGCTGCGCCACTAAAAAGTGATGTGCACCGGGGCGGCCCCGCGCCCAACTCGACTATGTCGCGCAAGGAGGTGCCGCCGTCGTGCGCCCAAAGCGTGTCATTGTGAGCCGAATAACCGGATATTGATGTGGCAAACTCCCCCAATATGTGCTTCACCTGTGAGACGGTAATGTGTGGAAGGGGTTCCGGCCCCTGAAAATCACTACTTCGACGTAGAAGGACACAAACCCGTGGACCTGTTTGAATACCAGGCGCGCGACATGTTTGAGGCTCACGGCGTTCCCGTGTTGGCCGGCATCGTGGCGCACACCCCTGAAGAAGCAAAGGCAGCAGCCGAGAAGATTGGCGGCGTCACCGTCGTCAAGGCACAGGT
>JBBSQT010000140.1:0-5864 GCA_038243775.1 Actinomycetales bacterium
CTGAGCCTCACACCGCCAACCCCGAGACCACGGCCGTGGTCATGGCCGCCAAACGCCTTCCCACGGCGAGGGCCGGCGGCGCCTACAAGCGCCTCCGGGCGCATGAACTCGCCGCCCCCCTGCTGAGGTATCTGGTGGCCGAAACAGGGATCGACCCGGCCGCCGTCGACGACGTCATCCTGGGCAATGCCACCGGTGGCGGAGGCAATGTGGCGCGACTGGCCGCGCTTGCCGCGCACCTGCCAGACAGTGTCCCCGGGCTGACGGTTGACCGCCAATGCGGCTCCGGACTGGAAGCCATCGTGCTGGCGTGCCGGCTCGTCCAGGCCGGCGCCGGAAACCTGTTCCTGGCCGGGGGTGTGGAGAGCATCAGCACGGCCCCCGCACGGGCCCATCGCCGAGCCGACGGTGCGCTGGAATTTTACGCGCGGGCGCAATTTGCGCCGGTGGAAACAGGCGACCCCGACGCCGGGGTGGCGGCCGAAAATGTGGCGCGGCACTACGGCATCACCCGCGCCCGGCAGGATGCCTACGCCCTGAAAAGCCATGCCAGGGCGATCAGCGCAGCCCGGGCCGGACACTTCATGGATGAACTCCTGCCCCTCGCCGGGCTCACTGCCGACCAGGGACCCCGCGCCACGCTGGAACCGGCGCTCATGGCCCGGTTCCCGGCCGCGTTTGTTCCCGGAGGCACCGTCACGGCGGGCAACTCGTGCCCCTACAGCGACGGTGCGGCCGTGGTCGTGGTGACGTCCCTGGCCAAAGCCCGCACCATGGCCGGTCAGGGCGTGGCTGCCACCGGCTTGATGTTCCGGTCCGGTGCCACAGCCGGCAATGACCCCAACCTGTTGGGCGTGGGTGCCGCGCACGCCATGCGCAAACTCATGGGGGCAACGGGAGTGGACACGGCCCTGCTGCAGAAGTCACGCATCGAGTTCAATGAGGCTTTCGCGTCCCAGGTACTGGCCGTCGCCGACCTGCTGGATTTGGACCCGGCGGTCTTCAACCTCGACGGCGGGGCGCTGGCATTGGGGCACCCGTACGGGGCCTCCGGGGCTGTGCTGGTCACGCGGTTGCTGGCCCAGATGCGCCGTGAACCACTCGCAGGGGCAGCGGCGCCGGATGATGCCTTTGCCATGATCAGCATGGCCGGCGGCATGGGCATCGCAGCCCACTTCCGCAGGGTCCTCCTGTAGCGGGGCAATCCGCCAGCGCAGGTGGGAACTAGTCACCGTCCGCGGGGTCTCCCAGGCCGCGGGCGGCAAGGGCTTCACCCGTGGCGCGTGCGTACGCCACCGTGGCAATCACCACTGGCAGCGACCGGGCCAGCAGGTTCCGTTCCAGGCCCCGGGCCCGGGCGGCGTCCCTCACGTCGGCAAAAGCACCCATGACAAACGGAATGCTGCGCAGCATCAACGCCACGGTCAGGGAAAAACGCTCCGGATCGGCGCCAAAGCGTTGCAGCGGACGCACCAGGGCGGCCAGGCCGTCCAGCAGCGCGTCCACCGGCGTCGTGGACGTCAGAATGTTGGACGCCAGGACCGTGGCAACAATCGCCGCGACCACCTGCCACGCCACCAGCGGCCCATGCTGCCACCACTGGTACGCGGCAATCAGGACCAAAAAAATGAGCATGAGCCGCACCGCCCGCCACAACCTGCGCCACTGCAGCCCCGCCACGAAATGCGCAATGACGACGGCGGCCAGGGTCACCGTGGTTGCCACGGCCCCCACGGTGACGGAGAGAAGCGGCGAGGAAAGGGCCACCACGGCCACCGTGAACAGCAGCAGGGCCTTGATCCCCAGCCCGAGCCGGTGAAAGAAGGAGGTTCCGGGAACAAACCCGGCCACGAGGAAGGCATGGCCGCGCACTAGGCCACAAGCTCCCGGTACCGGGCGACGGCCTCTTGCGGGCCGCCGTCGTACGCAAGCTGGCCGTCATCGATGACCAGGACCCGTTCGAAGGTAGCCGCCAGGGCCAGGTCATGCGTGGACATGACAATCTGCTGCGGCAGGGTGTCAAGGCGCTGCATGAGCAGCTTGGTGTTGCGCAAATCCAGCAGGGTCGAGGGCTCGTCCAGGACCAGGACCGACGGCGCCACGGCAAGGACGGTGGCCAGCGCCACGAGCTGGCGCTCACCGCCGGAGAGCTCGTAGATGCTGCTGTCGGCCAGATGGGCCAGGCCGTAGCTGTTCAGGATGGCCATGGCGGCTTCCCTGCGCTTGTGTTTGCTCATCTTTTGCCGGCGCAGGGACAGCTCCACATCTTCCAGCGGTGTGGGCATGACCAGCTGTGACAGGGGATCGGTGAAGACAAATCCGACGCTGGCACGCACCGCCCGGCCGTCACTGTCGGTGTCGCGGCCATGGACGTGGACCGTGCCGGTGGAGGGCTGCACCAGGCCGTTGAGCAGGCGCAGCAGGGTGGACTTTCCGGAGCCGTTGGCCCCAATCACGGCAATGCGCCGCTCGGCAAGCGTCAGGGACAACGGGGACAGGATGCGCTTGGCCTCCTTGACCCGGGGGTCTGCGGAGGGAATGCTCACACTCGCGTTGGCCAGCACAATTGACCGGGACTCAGTTGAACCGGTGCCGCTTGAGGGGGTGTCGCTTGCGCTTGGCCGGCTTGCACTGGATTCGGGGTGGCTCGATGCGGGGATGTTCACTTGCGCCGGCGCACCAACAGGTCTGGAAAGGCCCGGTGCAGGCTGAGCGCGATGGCCACAGCGACGATGTTCTTCAGGATGTCACCCGGCAGGAAGATGATGTCGGCAAGGAACGCCGTTGACAGGCCCATGCCCTTGGCCATGAAGCCGGCAATGCCAAAGACGTGGATGACCACTGTCCCGGCCATGGCCGCACCAAAAAGACCTGCCATCCGCCAGCGGCTGCGCACCGCAAGGACTGCCAGCAGGCCCACCACGGCGGCACCGAAGATGAAACCAATGATGTAACCGGCAGAGGGACTGGCCAACACCGCCGGGCCGGCACGGAAGCCACTAAAGATCGGCAGGCCGATAAGACCCAGCAGGACATACAGCCCCACGGCTGCCGTGCCACGGCCGAAGCCGAGCGCCAGCCCGCACAGGACAACCACCAGTGTTTGCAAGGTGATGGGGACTCCCAACGCGCCCACATTGATGCCGGGAATGGCAATGGATGCGGCCATGAGTGCGGCAAAAACGGCAATCAGCGACAGATCCATGGCGCCCCAGCGGCGCCGGCCCCGGGGCACCACCTTCCCGGAATCGCGCCCGGAATCGTGCCCGGTACCCAGTCCCGAGCCCAATCCCGCTCCCGGACCTGCTCCAGGCTCGCCGGGAACGGGGCTGGACGTGTTCAAGGTCTCATCCAAAGGGCGGGAAGAATTCATTAAAAGACAACTTTCCATCATGTCCGGCGGACCAAGGATGTTCGCCGCGCCGGAAGGTCGTTAGACTAACAAGGTTGTTCAATTCGATTCACCTGCATTTCGGCAGGGAACCGTTGGCGGCACCTACCCGCTTATGTGAAAGGCTACTACGTTGATATCGGTCCAGGACCTAGAGTTACGTGCCGGAGCGCGCCTGCTCATGGACGAAGTATCATTCCGCATCGACGCCGGTGACAAGATCGGTTTGGTGGGCCGCAACGGTGCCGGCAAGACTACCTTGACCCGTGTCCTGGCCGGTGAAGGCCTGCCCGCCGGTGGCAAGGTGACCCGCACCGGCGAGATCGGCTACCTGCCGCAGGACCCCCGCACCCCTGACATGGAGCAGCTTGCGAAGGACAGGATCCTGTCCGCCCGTGATTTGGACAAGGTCATCACGAAACTGCGCAAGGCCGAAAGCGACATGGCCAGCGAGGATGACAGCATCCGCGACAAGGCCATGCGCCGCTACGACCGCCTTGAGGTGGAGTTCCTGGCCAACGGCGGTTACTCGGCCGAGGCGGAAGCTGCTGCCATTTCCTCCAACCTTGCTTTGCCCGAGCGGATCCTGAACCAACCCCTGAAGACCCTCTCCGGTGGCCAGCGCCGCCGTGTGGAGCTGGCCCGGATCTTATTCTCCGGCGCCCAAACCATGCTTCTCGATGAGCCCACCAACCACCTCGACGCGGACTCCATCGCCTGGCTGCGGGACTTTTTGAAGAGCCACAACGGCGGCCTGATCGTGATCAGCCACGACACCGACCTGTTGGAAGCCACCGTTAACAAGGTCTTCCACCTTGACGCGAACCGGGCCACGATCGACCAGTACAACCTGGGCTGGAAGAAGTACCTTGCCCAGCGGGAAACTGATGAACGTGCACGACGCCGGGAGCGCGCCAACGCGGAGAAGAAGGCCGGCGTCCTGATGGATCAGGCCAACAAGATGCGTGCCAAGGCCACCAAGGCTGTCGCCGCGCAGAACATGGCCAAGCGTGCAGAGCGGCTGTTGGCCGGTCTGGAGGAGGTCAGGGCGCATGACAAGGTCGCCGCGCTGCGCTTCCCGGACCCCTCTCCGTGTGGCAAGACGCCGCTCATGGCCGAGGGCCTGAGCAAGTCCTATGGTTCGCTGGAAATCTTCACCGACGTGAGCCTGGCCGTGGACCGCGGCTCCAAGGTGGTCATCCTGGGGCTCAACGGTGCCGGCAAGACCACACTGCTGCGCATGCTGGCGGGCGTGGCGAAGCCGGACACCGGTGAAGTCATTTCCGGTCACGGACTGAAGGTTGGCTACTACGCCCAGGAGCACGATACTTTGGATGTCTCCCGCACCGTGCTGGAGAACATGCGCGCCTCCGCGGGCGGCATGAACGACGCCGAGGTCCGGGGCATCCTGGGTTCGTTCCTGTTCTCAGGTGATGATGTCAACAAGCCGGCCGGTGTGCTCTCCGGTGGTGAGAAGACGCGCCTGGCCCTGGCCACGATCGTCGCCTCCAGCGCCAACGTGCTGCTGCTCGATGAGCCCACCAACAACCTGGACCCTGCCAGCCGTGCAGAAATCCTGGGTGCCTTGAAGAACTACACGGGTGCCGTCGTTCTGGTCAGCCACGATGAGGGCGCCGTGGAAGCACTTGACCCCGAGCGGGTGGTGCTGCTGCCCGACGGCGACGAAGACCTGTGGAACCAGGACTACCTGGACCTGATTACGCTGGCTTAACCAACCATGCCCGCCAGGGCGCTCCACTGGTACAGAAACGGCTGTGTGCTTTGTCAGCGCACGGCCGTTTCTGTTGCCCCGGTCGTGTCCTTGAGCTGCTGGTAGTTCAAGGACAGCATGGCCTGGTGGCTGCCTGCGCCGGCCCACAGGACAGGATATTGGGCCAGCTCCCTATCAAGGAAGGCACGAATGGGTGCCGGATGCCCCAGGGGTGCAACGCCGCCGACGGGCTGGCCGGCGAACTCCAACACGAACTCTGCACTGGCCCGGTTGATCTTGGCGAGCCCGTGCTCTCGGGCAACCTTTTTCGTATCGACCTTGGCGGCTCCGCTGGCGAGGATCAACAACGGTTCGCCGGCGCATTCGAAGATCAGGCTGTTGGCGATGGCACCCACCTCGCATCCCAGGACAGCGGCCGCCGTGGCCGCCGTCGCCACCGAATCCGTGACCAGGACGACCGTGTCCGCAAGGCCGGCCGCCATGAGGGCTGCCCGCACATTCCGGACCACGACGTTTTCGGCATCGGCGGTTTGCACAGTGTCGGCGGCACTCTCGGCGTCGGCGGCTTGCTCAGTGTTGGTATTTGTTTCGGTACTCACGAAATCAGTCTATGACAAGTCTCACAGCAGCTGCGGGCTAGAATCCCTGGGAGTCCAGGAGGGCGTCCTCAGCCTCTTCGGCGGTGGGCCTGGCCCCTGGTTTGCGCACCGTGGCGTGTTTGCGCGGGTGGAACGCCGAGCC
>JBBSQT010000141.1:0-5840 GCA_038243775.1 Actinomycetales bacterium
ATCCACCGCCGCCCGAACCGTCTGGCACGAGTTTCACCGGGGCAGAAGCTTTCAGTCCCGGCCCGTTTCACGGGCTGAGCGCCACCGGGCTCTCCCGCAGCTTCGGTGAGGTGCACGCCGTCGTGAACATGGATCTGCAGGCACCGGCAGGGCAGGTGACGGCGCTGATCGGGCCCAACGGTGCAGGAAAAACCACGCTGCTGCTCATGCTGGCGTCCCTGCTGGCCCCGGGCACCGGAACCATCAGCGTCATGGGCATTGATCCCGTGAAGGATCCCACCGCGGCGCGGGCGAAGATTGGCTGGATGCCGGACACTCTGGGCGTGTGGGAGTCGCTGACGGCACGGGAAATCCTGACCACCATGGGGCACTTTTACCATCTGCCGAAGGCGGGGCTCCCGGCCCGGGTCAGTGAATTGCTGGAATTGGTGAGTCTGTCCTCCGTGGCCGACCAGAAAGCGAGGGTGCTTTCGCGCGGGCAGCAGCAGCGGCTCTCACTGGCGCGGGCACTAATCCATGATCCGCAGGTGCTGCTGCTGGACGAACCGGCATCCGGGCTTGATCCGGGATCCCGCGTGGCCCTCCGCGGCATCCTGCGCGGGCTTGCCCTGCAGGGCAAGGCGATTGTGGTGTCCTCGCACGTTTTGGCCGAGCTGGACGAAATGGCTGACGGTGCCGTGTTCGTCAACCAGGGCAGGACGGTGCTGCGCCAGTCCATGGCGCAGGCTGCGGCGCAGGGGCGCAAATACTCCGTTGCAGCCCTCGACGGCGCCGGGCTGACGGCGGCCCTTGGCGCCCTGGGCGTGGACTTTGCCCCCGGCACCGCCCGCCGCGACTCGGTGCTGGTCAGTGTCGGCTCCGAACCCGAGGCGGCGAAGCTGCTGGGCCGGCTGATTGGCGCCGGCGTTGCCGTCTGCGATTTCGGCCCCGCCCGGGGTGCCCTGGAAGAAAGCTACTTGAGCATGGAGGTGGAACAGCCGTGACAACGCTTGAGCACAGTCCCGCACCCCGGAACGCTTCCGACGAGTCCGGGCAGGGCAAACTGCGCCGTTACCTTGACGGCATCAGTGCCGTGGTGGGCATGGAGCTGCGCCAGCGGCTGCGCTCCCGCGGCTGGTACATCATGCTCGGCATCTGGTTTGGGCTGATCTGGCTGGTGGCGGCCCTGACCTGGGTCAGCTGGAAGGCGCAGAGCGGCAACAACGGTGGCCTTGGCATGATCCCGCAGGACATTGCGGTCCAGGGCCCCGGGCCTCTTATCTTTGAGATCGTGTTGGCGTTTGTCCTGCTCTTTGGCTTGTTGGTGGCCCCGGCCTTCTCAGCGAATGCCATCAGCGGTGACCGTTCCGCAGGGACCTTGGCCATCATGCAGGTGACGCTGCTGCGGCCCGGCCAACTGCTTTGGGGGAAATTCCTGGCTTCGTGGATTGCTGCGCTGGCATTCCTGGTGGTGAGCGTGCCGTTTCTGGTCTTCGGCATACTGCAAGGCGGGCTGGGGGCCGGATACATCCTCATCGCCCTGCTCATGCTCGCTGTTGAGCTGGGGCTGGTGTGCGCCCTGGGAGTGGGTATCTCGGCCCTGGCCAACCGCCCGCTCTTCTCCATCGTGGTGACCTATCTGGCGGTGGCGGTGCTGACCTTTGGCACTCTCATCGCCTTTGGGCTGGGTGCCATGCTCAGCAACGGAACCGTGATGGCGAACCAGGCTTACTACAAGGACATCTCATACGCCATGCCCCCAGGGGACTCCATCGACGGCAACTACGAGGAGTCCTATCCTGCGCCGCCAAAACCGGCAGATGTCACGGACGAGAATGGCGAATATGCCTGTTTTGGGCCACTGGTGGAAAGTGCAGCGACACAAACCCAGAGGGTGGCGTGGATGTTGTCCATGAACCCGTTTGTGGTGGTGGCAGATGCCATTCCCTACCCCAGTCATGTCGCCGCGGATCAGTCGTTCTACAGCACCGGAATGTTTGAATCGATCAGCCAGGGTGCCCGCTACGCCCAGGCCGGGCCTGGCCAAACGTACCAGTGCGCGAATGGCAAGATTGCGCCGTCGTACGTTCAGCAAACGGTGCCGCTGTGGCCGTTGGGTCTGGGGCTGCAGCTGTTGGTGGCGGCGGGCATTCTCGCACTCGGCTGGCGGGCCTTGCGCACCCCGGCCGGCCGGCTGCCGAAGGGGACGCGCATCGCCTGAGCCCGCGGGCCCGCCCTACGCGGTATGCGGTCCCCGCGGTTTGGGCCCCACGCGGTCTGGGCCCCAAGCCAAAAATCGAGTGTACATTTAATCCCGGTCCAAAGCCTCGGGACCGGGATTAAATGTACACTCGATTTCGTTTCGGTAAGCTGGTCAGCTCGATTTCGTTTTGGTGGGCTGGTCAGCTGTGGTGCCGTCTGGCTATTGCATGGCAGGAACCTGCGGCGCCTTCATGAGCACCACATCCGCCGGGATCTGGCGGATGGCGCCCTTGTCGGCGCTCGTGGCCATGGAGGCGTACGCGCGCAGGGCAGCGGAAACCTCGCGCTCGCGGCCCACAGGCTGGTAGCCGGTGGTGGATTCGAGGAGTTCGCGGCGCTCATCCAGCTCGGCCGGGTCCACGTCCAGTTCAAGAACGCGGTTGGGGATGTCAATCCGGATGAGGTCCCCGTCCCGGACCAGGGCGATGGTGCCGCCGGCTGCAGCCTCGGGGGAGACGTGGCCGATCGACAGGCCCGAGGTGCCGCCGGAGAAGCGGCCGTCGGTGATGAGCGCGCAGACCTTGCCCAGCTTCAGGCCCTTCAGGAATGAGGTGGGGTAAAGCATTTCCTGCATGCCGGGGCCGCCGCGCGGGCCTTCATAGCGGATGACAACCACGTCGCCGGCCTTCACCACCTTGGAGAGGATCTTTTCCACGGCTTCGTCCTGGGATTCGCAGACCACGGCCGGGCCTTCGAACGTCCAGATGGACTCGTCGACGCCGGCGGTCTTGACCACTGCGCCGTCGAGCGCGATGTTCCCGCGCAGCACCGCGAGCCCGCCGTCCTTGGAGAAGGCGTGCTCAACGTCGCGCAGACAGCCTTCGGCGGCGTCGGTGTCCAGGGACGTCCATTCGGCCGACTGTGAGAAGGCAGTGGAGGAGCGCTGGCCGCCGGGGGCTGCGGTCCACAGGGCCTGGGCTTCGTCAGTGGCCTTGCCGCCGCGGATGTCCCAGTCATCGAGCCAGTCGGTGAGGCCCTCGGAGTGGACCGACTTCACGTTGGTGTGCAGCAGTCCGCCGCGGTTGAGCTCGCCCAGCAGTGCGGGGATGCCGCCGGCGCGGTGCACATCCTCCATGTAGTACGTCTTGGTGCCGGCGACGTTCGGGGCGACCTTGGCCAGGCACGGCACCTGGCGGGACTTCGCGTCGATGTCCTCGAGGTCGTACTTCAGCCCGGCTTCCTGCGCTGCCGCGAGCAGGTGCAGGATCGTGTTGGTGGAGCCGCCCATGGCGATGTCCAGGGCCATGGCGTTATCGAACGCCTCGAAGGAGGCGATCGAGCGCGGCAGCACGGAGGCGTCGTCGTCCTCGTAGTAGCGCTTGGCGATGGCGACGGCGGTGGCACCTGCGCGCTCGTAGAGTTCCTTGCGGGCGGTGTGGGTTGCCAGCAGCGAGCCGTTGCCCGGCAGCGACAGGCCGATGGCCTCGGTCAGGCAGTTCATCGAGTTGGCAGTGAACATGCCCGAGCAGGAACCGCAGGTGGGGCAGGCGTTTTCTTCAATCAAGTTGATGTCTTCGTCGGAAACCGAGGGGTCAACGGCGTCGGAAATGGCGTTGACCAGGTCCAGTGTGCGGATGGAACCGTCGGTCAGGGTGACCCGGCCGGCTTCCATGGGGCCGCCGGAGACAAACACGGTGGGGATGTTCAGGCGCAGGGCGGCCATGAGCATGCCGGGGGTGATCTTGTCGCAGTTGGAGATGCAGACCAGCACATCGGCGCAGTGGGCGTTGACCATGTACTCCACGGAGTCGGCGATCAAATCGCGCGAGGGCAGCGAGTAGAGCATGCCGCCGTGGCCCATGGCGATCCCGTCATCCACGGCGATGGTGTTGAATTCGCGGGCGATGGCGCCGGCCTCGTGGATCGCGTCGGAGACGATCCGGCCCACGGGGGCGAGGTGGGTGTGGCCGGGGACGAACTCGGTGAAGGAGTTGGCGACGGCGACGATCGGCTTGCCAATGTCGCTCTTGGCGACGCCGGAAGCCATCATGAGGGCGCGGGCGCCGGCCATGTTGCGGCCGTGCGTGACTGTGCGTGAGCGTAATGGAGGCATAAGAATAGTCAACCAGCTCTGTGCGGCCCGGAGGAAGACGGCGTCAATACTAGTAGTGGCAGTGCTAGATTTGTTCAAATGAATGAAGAACGACGGCGTGAGCTGGGCCAGTTTCTCCGTGACCGCCGCGCCGGGCTGCTTCGTGCGGAGCACGGGCTGCCGCCCATTGGCCGGAGCCGGACCATGGGCCTGCGGCGTGAAGAAATTGCGGCGTTCTCCGCCGTCAGCGTCACCTGGTACACCTGGCTGGAACAGGGCCGGGACATCAACGCCTCCCGGCAGGTGCTGGAATCAATTGGCCGGGTGCTCCGGCTTACCCCGGCGGAACAGTCCTATGTCCTGGTGCTGGGCGGCCATGCCGCTTCGCCGGTGTCCGGGGCAAGTGACGTGGACGGCGTCCCGCCGCATTTGCAGGGATTGCTGGATGCGTTGGAGTTCCCGGCCTTCGCCGTTGCCCCGGATTGGGGAATCGCGGGGTGGAACAAGGCTTATCAGTCCCTGTATTCACGCATTGCCGTGGTGGATGCCGGGGAGAGAAACCTGTTGTGGCTTGTCTTCACCGATCCGGCGCTGCGTCAAATGCTGCCGGACTGGGACATCACCTCACGGAACTTTGTGGCTGAATTCAGGGCCGAAGCCGGCCCCCGGCTGGGCTCGGCCGCGCACACGGCGTTGGTGCACAAACTGGCGGAGGCCAGCACGGAATTTGCCAGGATCTGGGCCGAACGCGTGGTGCTGAACTTCTCCTCCAGGCAGCGCATCTTCCTGCACCCGGAAGTGGGGGAGCTCGTCTTTGAACAGCACCGCCTGGTACCCTCCGATGCCCCGGATCTGCACTTCGTCATGTACGTACCCACCGCCGGGACCCCCACGCAGGAGCGCCTCGCCCAACTCGGTGGCAGCGCAGGGCCGACCTGAGGCGTAACCAGGGAAGCCAACTGGGCGGGCCGCCTGGACTGTGAACCGGCGCGAAACGCGTGGCTGGGACCGCACCCGGGGATCCCGCGGCATTTTTTGAATCGAACGTACAGTTAATGCCAATGTTTCGCGGAAACATTGGCATTAACTGTACGTTCGATTTCCTGAAGAACAGTGTGCCTTCCTGAAGAACACTGTGCCTTCCTGAAGGACGCGGGCCTTCCTCAAGGACGCGGGGCCTTAAGTCAGGGCGTTGCGGCGCCCCTCGAAGGCACGGCTCAGGGTGACTTCATCGGCGTATTCCAAGTCGCCGCCCACGGGCAGGCCCGAGGCGAGCCGGGTCACGGTGATGCCGAGCGTTTTCAACATGCGAGAGAGGTAGGTTGCCGTGGCTTCGCCCTCGAGGTTGGGGTCGGTGGCGATGATGATTTCCTGGATTTGCGCGTCGTTGAGGCGGGTCAGGAGTTCACGGATGCGCAGCTGGTCGGGGCCGATTCCGGCAATCGGATTGATGGAGCCGCCCAGCACGTGGTACCGGCCGCGGAAGGCACGCGTGCGCTCCACGGCGAGCACGTCCTTGGACTCCTCTACCACGCAGATGACGGTGGGGTCGCGGCGGTCATCACGG
>JBBSQT010000142.1:0-5675 GCA_038243775.1 Actinomycetales bacterium
GAGTCCCAGGGTGTTGTTGAGCACGGTTGCCGCGATCATCAGCAGGATGCCCAGGACAAAGGAGGGGGTGGCGAGAATCGTGAAGGAGGCATAGGAAATGGCCTGGTCGCTGACCTTGTACTGGCGTACGGCGCCCCAGACCCCCACAGCAACGCCGAAAATGGCCGCAATGATGGTGCCCATGATCAACAGCCGCAGGCTGGTGCCGGCCCGGGCTGTCATTTCACTGACCACGGACGTGTTGTGGATGGTGTCACCTAGGGATCCCTGGGTCACGAGCCGCACGATCCAGTCCCACAGCCGTTCAACCACGGGGGTGTTGGGGTTCACGCCCAGCCCGTCCAGAATGGCGTTGACGGTGTCTTCACTGGGGCGGGGATTGCGTCCCAGATAGCGCGCTGCCGGGTTGAGGATGATGCTGGCCAGGACATAGGCGCTCAGGGTGGCAATGGCGGAGAGGATTGCGTAGTTGATGAAGCGCTTGGCAATGAATCCAATCATTGGATCCGCTTCGTTGCCGATGTGCAGGGTGCCCCGCCGGGGCGGTCCGGCATTCGGGGTTTCATCCGTCGCAGCAACATTGGCGCATCCTTTGCACTTTCCACCGGGCCCACCTGGATGGTGGCGAACTCACGGCATGGGTTGTTCATTCCCTGGCGGGACGCGGAAGGTAATCCGCACCACACCCTTCGGTGCAAATGTATCTCAACTCACTTGTATCTGCGCGTGGCAATGGGTCCGCATTCGCAAAAAAACTCGCCGAAAGGACAGGTTCCACCGAACGTTTCCCCTGATGGGCGCGCCACCTCGCGATCGGCGCCATGTACCATCATCCGAACGGCCAGCTAATACGTGACGCAATTGTTATTTCCCTGACAGCTCGGCCTGGCGGGGCGCGGCGCGCGGTGCGGGCCGGCGGTTCCGCCGCCGGACCGATTCCCCGCGCGCGCCACGCATGGGGCAGCCGTTGCGGCATCGCGGTGGCATCGATTGCGAAAACCGGTCTTGCTTTGCACGGCAGCTGCTTGCCACAGCAGCTGCGAGCTCTTCGACCCTCAGCGGCCCAGAATTTTTGCAAGCTCCGGCAGCTGTGCGGAATCTTCCAGGGCCGAGCCCACCGCAACCACGCTGGCACCTGCAGCCAGGAACTTCCCCGCATTTGCAGCCCCCATGCCGCCCGTGGCCACGAACCGGGCCTTCGGGAACGGTCCTGCCATGGCCGTGAACCACGCCGCACCCAAAACCGAGGCCGGGAACGCCTTCAACCAAGTCAGGCCCGAGCCCAGCGCCATTTGCACCTCGGATGCCGTGGCAACGCCGGGCAGGGTGGGCATGCCGGCATCGGTGGACGCCTGCACAACGGCGAGGTCCAGACCCGGACTGACAGTGAAGGCCGCACCCCCTGCTGCGGCCTGGGCAACATGCTCGAGGGTCACCACCGTTCCTGCACCCACGAGCTTCCCCCGTTGCATGCCGGCTGCCGCCACTGCGGCGAGCGCTCGCAGGTCCTCATCCGCTTGGATGGGGATCTCCACGAGATCGATCCCCAAGTCCCACGCCTGCCGGGCCACGGCCAGGCTTTTGGCCTCCCCCATGCCACGCAGGATCGCCATGAGCGGCTGGCCCCGGAACAGGTCATTGAATTCGTTGTTGCTCGGCATTGGTTCGACTTCCCTCGAATTAGGTCGGTGCTAGGTCAGTGGTGGCAAGAGTTCTTGGATGTTCTGCGGGACGTCGCTGGTGGAGCGCAGGACCAGGACAGCTTGTTCGTGACCGGAGCGCAGCCTCTCCTCGGCACCGCCACCGCGCAGGCAGGCGGAGAGGTACCCGGCAGCGAACGCGTCGCCGGCGCCGACAGCTTCAATCACCTCCGTGGGGAAGGCTGGGACGAAACAGGATCCGCCGTCGGAAAATTCGGTGGCGCCGACGTCGCCGTCCTTGACCACCAGGGTGCCGGAAGTTGGCAGCAGCTCCCGCACCTCCTGGGCGTCCGCTGTCCCCCACAGTGCGTGTGCCTCGTCCAGCCCCACGAAAACAATGTCCGCCTTGGCGGCCAGCTTTTGCAGCTCTGCGCCCGCGTCACGCCCACCCCACAGCGCCGGCCTGTAGTTCACATCAAAGCTCAACGTCCCCGGCAGCTGCCGCATCCGGTCCACAACACTGTGAATCAAGGCGGCACAGCTCGCCGAGAGGGCCGGGGTGATGCCCGAAACGTGGACATACGCGGACTCCTCCAGCGGCAGGCTGGTCAGGATCTCCGGCCCCATGCGGGAAGCGGCGGATCCCGAGCGAAAGTATTGGACGCCGCGCCCGGGGTCCTTGAAATAGACGCCCGTGGGCGCGGTGCTGTGGACGCGGGTCCACCGGAGGTCGACACCGCCCTCACTAATCTGCCTGCTGAGCCGGCGCCCCAGGGCATCGTCGCCGAGCTGGCTCACCCAGGCAGCGCTGTGCCCCAGCGCGGCAAGATGCAAGGCAACGTTGGACTCCGCACCACCGGCTCCGAGGTGGAAGTCCGTGGCGTTTTCCAGCGAGAGGGCATGGGCCGGCGTCACGAGGACCATGGATTCACCGATGGCCACGAGGTCTGGGATTGCGTAATTTCGCATGTCCCCACTATCGGGCAGCTGTGCGCCAAATGCAACACTGTTGCACATTCTGCACACGCGGTACAAGCTGCACAAGAGCCAAGGATCGTCCTTTGCCACCCGCACTACGCATCGACCCCGCGTCCTGTTCTCCAACAGCCTGCACCGGCGGCTGCGCTCCCCATGGCCGAACGTCATCGACCTGTTCAACCCCCAAAACCGGCGAACGGATTGCGCGTTAAATTCCGGAGCACACGTCGGTCAGGCACTCTCCCGTCCGCACTCTCCCGTCCGCAACGTCCTGCGCGGCGGTGGAGTCGTCGTCGGCTACAGAGGTGTCGTCAGCTACAGCGGTGTCGTCGGCTACAGCGGCGGGTGGGTGGCGGGTGGGTGGCCGGCGTCATCCTTGTTGCCCCGGAAAGGGTGGCCGCCACCGCCACCTTTGAGCAGCCTGCAAATTTGGCGGTGGGCATCGAGGACTTGCCGGCGGGCGGGGTTCAGGTGCCGGGTCGGGCCTTTGGAGGAATCACAGCTGTACACTAAACCCTTATGTTGCAGGATTTGCATCATTTCCGTTTTCTGGTGAGGCACTCAATGTCACAAAGCGTCAGGCGTGCGGCCCGCATCATCGACTCCATTGCCGAGGAGCCTAAAACAGTCATGGAACTGGCCGAGGCGTTCTCCGTACACAGGTCGACCATGTTCCGCGAGCTGCAGTCCCTGGAGGAGGTCGGGTACCTCCGGCGCCGCAAGAACGGCAGCTACTCGCTGGGCCTGCACCTGATCGCCCTTTCACGCAACGCCGTCGACAACCTTGACCTGCGTGAAGCGGCCCACGAGCACCTTCGCAAACTGCACCGCAAGGTGGGCAACACCATCCACCTGGCCGCGCTGATGGAGAACAGTATTGTGTATGTGGACAAGGTCGAAGATGCCAGCGGCGTGCGCATGTACTCCAGGATTGGTGCGGCCGTGCGCCCGCACTGCAGCGGCGTGGGCAAGGCGATCCTCGCGAACCTGCAGGCAAAGGAACGCGACGCGATCCTCGGCGACACGCGGTGGGAAAAGTTCACCGAGAAGACCATTCTGACCCGGCCCGCACTCGACCTGGAGCTGGCCGTGATCCGCAAACAGGGCTGGGCGGCCGACGACGGCGAGTTCGAGGACTTCGTGAACTGTGTGGCCGTGCCCATCCAAAGCTCCGCCGGGGTGGTGGGCGCCATGTCCCTGACAGCCATCCGCATGGTGGCCGACCTGGAACAACTCAAGGCGCAGCTGCCCCTGATGCAAACGACCGCCGAGCTCATCTCCCGCGAGCTCGGATAAGAACCGGATAAGAACCGGCCGCCCGCCGTCAAAGGAACAGCATGACCCAGGAAGCGGTCCTCACCACCAACGCACCGCAGCCGGCCGGCCCCTGCGGACGTGCAGACCCGACGAGGTGGGCGAGGGCGCGGGTGGTGCGGAGCACGGGTGGTGCGGGCACCGTGCCTTTCGGGAATGCAGGGCGGGGACGCTGCTTGCCAAATCATGCCAACCTTGACGGCGCCTATGACGGCGCCCTTGACGGCAGCCATGGCGGCGGGTCCGCCCGCCTCGTGCGGCCGCACGCCCTCGTCTGGAAAACCCGCGCCCTTCGATACCTCGAGCGCCAGAAGCCAAACCAGTCCACAGGGAGCAACGCCGGCGTCACCCTCTAAGCTCGCCTGCTTGTGGTCGTCGCTTTTGATGGACGCCTGGGCTGCGTCTCAAAGCAGCCCAGCCGGAGCCTGCCGTGGCCGCCCGAGGCCGCCCCCGGCGTCGTACCCCGGGGTCAGCGCATGATGGGGCACGATCGGGGCACGGCACCTTCCGCATCATGGCGCGGGCGCATGGCCGGGGCTATGGTGTGGGCATGAGCAAAAACGCAGACCATGACGACAATGATTTGATTCACGAGCACCACGCGCCGGATCATTTGGCGCAGGTGTACTCGGAGATGGTCACCCCGGACATCGCCGAGATGAACGACCATGCGGAAACACTTGCCGCCGCGGACGAAACGGAACCGGACGCCCTGTAACGGGCAACCACCCGGCCAATTTCCCTAGTCGGCAGCCCACTGGCCTGGCCATGCAGCAGCATGCTGGCCATTGATGGTCCAGAATGGGTCCTGGATCTCTGCAGCAGGAGCAACAAACGTCACGCTGAACTGGGCGTCTTCGCCTGCCGCCACTTGCTCCTTGTCGCGTGAAAAATCAGGATCAATTCCATAAACCCCTTCGTGCTCTGGGTAGCTGAGATTTCCCGGCGCGAAGAAGATCTTCTCGCTTTCGGTGATGTCCTTCCCAAAGCCACGGTCGCCGCTTGGACGCCACGGCAGCCTGCGATGCGGCCTGAAGCTACTCTTATGCCCATCACTTTTGCCGCGTCGGGCGACAAAAACCGGACTCAACAACCCGCCTCCACGGCCGCCAAATTTCGGTAATCGGCCCCAGAAAAGTTTTCCAGGGAGTCATTGACGGCTGCAAAAATACGCCATATGTTTGTAGGCAGAACTTATTATGCGGCTCCGTCCCACTACTTTGGAGGCACCCCATGGCTCTTGAGCCCACACGCGAAGACAAGTTTTCCTTTGGTCTTTGGACCATCGGCTGGAATGCCCAGGACCAGTTCGGCTCAGCCACCCGCCCCCCGCTGGACACCGTGGTCGCCGTCAACAAGCTCAGCGAGCTGGGCGCCTATGGCATGACCTTCCACGACAACGACCTCTTTCCCTTCGACGCAACGGCAGCAGAGCGCCGCACGGAGATAGACCGCCTCAAGGGCGCCCTCGACTCCACCGGACTGGTCATCCCCATGGTCACCACCAACTTGTTCAGCAACCCCGTCTTCAAGGACGGCGGCTTCACCTCCAACGACCGCAGCGTGCGCCGCTTCGCGCTGCGCAAGGTCATTGACAACTTGGACCTGGCAGCCGAGCTCGGCGCCGAAACCTTCGTCATGTGGGGCGGGCGCGAAGGCAGCGAATACGACACGGCCAAGGACATCCGCGGCGCGCTGGCGCGCTACCGCGAAGCCGTCAACCTCCTTGGCGATTACGTCACC
>JBBSQT010000143.1:0-5671 GCA_038243775.1 Actinomycetales bacterium
GCAGGGCGGCAGGCTCAACGATGATGACACCGTCAAATTCCAGGCCCTTGGCCTCATGCGGGTCGATCACCACAATGTCCTGCTCCAGCGAACCGGCGCCGTGACCAATCCGCTTGCCGTACACGGCCTGAAGTGCGGTGGTGATCTGGGCAACCATGGCCGGCGGGGCAATGACGGCAACGAGTCCGCCGCCGACGGCGGCGGTCTCCTCAGGCATGACTGCAACCACCTGCTGGACCAGCTCCCCGGCCGGGACGTGGTCAACGATGGCATCCCATTCGCCGTCGCGCACTGCCTTGGGGGCGGAGACGAGCTGTCCGGCGGCGTTGGCCATCCGCACGGCAGCCTGGGCAATTTGTGACGGGGTGCGGTAGTTGACGGTCAACTCCTCAATGGTCCAGCGCTCCCCCATGACCGGTGCCAGTGCCTTCTGCCAGGACATGGCTCCTGCGGCGGAACTGGTCTGGGCGATGTCGCCGACGATGGTGAAGGACTTCACCGGGCAGCGGCGGACCAACAGGCGCCACTGCATGGGCGAAAGCTCCTGGGCCTCGTCGACCACCACGTGGCCGTAGGCCCAGGTTCGATCGGTCAGTGCCCGCTCCGCACTGGTCTGGGACGCCGCCTCCACGACGTTGTAGTCGGCGAGCTGCTCTGCCGTCAACATGCCGTCAACGCCGGAGTCCTCCAGCAGCTGGTTGACGTTGGAAATGGCTTTTTCCGCATTGGCCAAGTCGCGCTGGCGCTGCGCTTCGGCGTTGGCCTGGGCGCGGCCGCCGGTCGCATCCATCTCGCCGAGCAGCTCGGCCGCCTCATCGAGGAGCGGGACATCGGACTCGGTCCAGGGCGCTCCCGGGGCACGCTGCAGCAGCTCCCGCTCTGCCTCGCTGAAGCCTGGAGTCACGGCGGCAAGGATTTCCGGCTTGCTGAACATGTCGTTGACCAGCTGCTGCGCAGTCATCGGCATCCAGCACAGGTTGAGCATGACGCGCACGTCGCGGGAGGACCGGACGTCCTCGGCCAGGTAGGAGCGGTCGGCGTTGTTGCCGGTTCCGGCGGACTCGATGTGTTCGCGCAGCTGTTCCGTCAGTTCACGCAGCAGCGTCTTGACGAAGGTGACGCGTGCTTCGTTGTGCGGCAACCCGGTTGCACGGGCCTTGTCCCGGGCGCGGCGCACCTGGCGCACGGTCAGCATCAGCCGGGTGCCTTCGACGTCGAGCCTGACATCTTCGCGGGGCAGGCGCTGCCGGTTGGCCACGGCGTTGGCCATCACCTGGGCCATGGAGATTCGGCCCTTGAGCTCCGCGGCTTCGGCAGACTCCTGGCAGGTGGCGAGCACACCGGGGAACAGGTTCCCCACGCTGGCCATGACCACGCCGGTCTCGCCGAGAGACGGCAGGACGCGTTCAATGTATTTCATGAACGCGTTGGAGGGGCCCACCAGGAGGACACCGGCGGATTGCAGCCGTTCCCGGTGCGTGTAGAGAAGGTACGCGGCCCGGTGCAGTGCCACGGCGGTTTTTCCGGTGCCGGGCCCGCCCTGGACAACCAGAGCACCGCTCAGCGGGGAACGGATGATCCTGTCCTGTTCGGCCTGGATGGTGCCGACGATGTCGTTCATGCGGCCCGTGCGCTTGGAATTCAGGGCGGCCAGAAGCGCACCCTCACCCTGGAGGTTTTCGCCCTCCACCAGCATGGTGTGGTCCAGGACGTCGTCCTCGATGGCCTTGACCGTGCGCCCCTGCAGCATTAGGTGCCGGCGTCGACGCACACCCATGCGCTCAAAGGCCGTGGCCTGGTAGAACGTGCCGGCTTCGGGTGCCCGCCAGTCAACCATGAGCTGGCGCTGGTCCTCCGCGGAGAGCCCGATGCGGCCAATGTAGCGTTCCTGGCCGGCGTCCAAGTCCAACCGGCCAAACACCAGCCTGTCATCAACCGCGTTCAGCTGTGCCAAACGATTTTCGTACAGCGTGGCAAACGCGTCACGCTCGGAACGGTTTTGGTGCGTTCCCATGGATTTGGCACGGCGCACGCCACCGAGCTGCTCCACCTTTTCAGCGCGCAACTCATCCAGGCGCGAATACAATCCGTCTACATAGTTGCGTTCTCTGGCCAACTCGTCGTCATACATGCAAGGCTCCTGATACGTAAGGCTCCCACCAAAAGGCGGACCGTCTATTCTATCCCTCTTGCGCGGACGGCGCTGCCGGATTAAACGAGTTGCAGGGAAACTACCTCGCGGCCGGGCAAGTTCGCCCGTCCGGCCAGCTCCTCAAGTTCAAGCACGACGCCGATCCCCGCCACGACCGCCCCGGCCCGTTCCAGCAGGGTTGCCGCCGCACCGAGGGTTCCCCCGGTGGCCAGCACATCATCAAGGATTAATACACGCGTGCCAACCGGGATGTCGTCCTGGTGCAGTTCCAGGGTGGCCCGGCCATACTCCAGTGAGTAGCTTTCGGCGTACACCTCACGCGGCAGTTTTCCCGCCTTCCGGATGGTGATCACACCCGTTCCGGTGGCGTATGCAGCAGCCGCAGCCAGGAGGAACCCGCGGGCCTCAACTCCGGCAACGGCGTCGAACTTCCCGGCGAAGGGGGCGAGGATGGCATCAACCACCTGCTTCAGTGCGGGGCCGTCGGCAAAGACGGGGGTCAAATCCTTAAAAACAATGCCCTCTGCGGGGTAGTCCGGAACGGTGGCGCACAACCGGTCCAGAACTGCGCAAATAGCCTGGTCCTGGGTGGTTTCTGACGGTGTTGCGGACGGTGTTGCGGACGGTGCCGGCACGGGGTTGGAAGTCTCATTCACCCCTCCACGGTACAGCGTGCCGGAGAATCGCTGTCCGGACACCCACGCTGGGCACCCGTTGACCATCCCAGTAGTTGTTGCCGACGCCGGAAGTTATTCGTTTTTCGAAGTGGCGGGGGTGGTTCGACGTGCCGATCGCACCACTGCAGGCCTGAACTGGGAGACGGTCTTCTCTCCCTCAAGCCAAAACCGCCACGGGTAGTTCTCCGTCCCGCCGGGCCCGCTCAGGCCCACTCTCGGGCCTGTACGCACGTTGGGTTCCGGCGTGGAGGGCAAGGTGACCGTGACATCCCCGCCCAGCGCTGCGATGCCATTGTGGGAGAGGTTGAACCCCATGGCCTTGGTGAGCCTGGCGGGACCTCGGGCCAACTCGTAGTCGTGTTTCGCGGTGGGACGGCGCAGGCGTGCCACATCCAGCCCTTCGACGATCTCCCCCGCGCGCAGCAGGCACCCGGATGAGAGCCCCTCGGGCCTGCAAACCAGGTTGGCGCAAAAGTGCATTCCATAAGTGAAGTACACGTAGAGGTGGCCGGGAGGGCCGAACATGACGGCATTGCGGTTCGTCTTGCCGCGATAGCTGTGTGCCCCCGGGTCGGGGTGTTCGGAATCCCTCGGGCCCAGATACGCTTCCACCTCCGTCAGGCGCACGACCACGGGACCCTCCGGACTCTCGTGCCGCACCAGCGCACCCAGCAGGTACGGCGCCACGACGGTGGCAGGTTTTTGCAGAAGTTCGGTGATGTCTATTGGCGTGCCCATCTTCCCAACATAGCAGCGTGGGCTTTGGCCTAGACTCCATCCATGGGCCCGGACACGATGCATGCCGCTTACTTCACCTCGACGGGTGGAACCGAGGTCATCAAATTCGGAGAATTTCCGCTGCCTGCCCTGTTGCCAAACACTGTTCTGGTCCGGGTTTGGGCCACTGCAGTGGACCATGTGGACACCTTCGTCCGCGCCGGCACATACCCCACCGAACTGGTCTTTCCGCAGGTACTCGGCCGGGACGTGGTGGGCACGGTTGAACGGCTCGGACCGGGTATGCCCGACGGTCCCGCCAGCTTCCGCGTTGGCGAGTCCGTGTGGGCCAACTCGATGGGTTTTGACGGCCGGCCGGGCACGTCCGCCGAGTTCGTGGTGGTGCCGCAGGACCGGCTTTACCACCTGCCCGCGGGGATTGACCCGGTGGCTGCGGCGGCCGTCCTCCACTCCGGGGCCACCGCCTATTTGGCCCTGCACCGGCACGGGCTGCTGCAGCGGGGCGAGACGGCGTTCATTGGCGGCGCCGGTGGCGGGGTGGGAACCGCAGCCCTGGTCCAGGCGGTCCGTTCCAGGGCTCGCGTCATCACCTCCTCCAGCGAGGCCGACGTCGAACGCTGCCTTGCACTGGGCGCCTCGACTGCGCTGGACTACCGTTCCCCGGACTTCGCACGGCAGCTGCGTGCCGCGGTGGAGGCTGTTTCCGGCGGCCGCGGCGTAAATGTCCATGTGGAAACGTCGGGACGGAACCAGCTGGAACTGGCCGTGGACGTGCTGGCGCCAAGGGGGCGGATCATTGCGCTCTCCGGCGTTGCCGCCACAACCCCCCTGCCCGTGGGCAAGTTGTACATGCGTGACGGGAGCATCCGCGGTTTTGCCATCAGCAACGCCACCGCGGTGGAGCTTGCGGAAGCTGCAGCCGCCGTCAATGAACTATTGGCGGCGGACGCACTGGCGGCCGGCAGCATCACCACCTGGCCGCTTTCCGAGGCGGCACGGGCACACGCCGATATGGAAGCAGGCACGGTTCGCGGAAAGATCGTGCTGCTGCCCGCCGGTGCAGGCCGCGGGGCCTTTACGTAGTGTCAGGAACTGGATTCCGGATCGGGTGAAAGAATGCTTTCATGGCATTAAAGTTGGCGTTCACTCCCCCGTTTGACCCCGGCATCTTCAGCTTCCTTGCTGCCCGCGCCGTGGCAGGGGTTGAAGAAGCGGATTCCAGCAGTTACGCGCGGACCATTGCATTCTCAGGCGGCCATGATGGACGCCCCGGTGTCCACGGCTGGTTCTGTGTCAGCTGGGACGGCGCGTCCCTGTGGTTGGAGCACGAACTGGAAGATGCCGGGTCCGCGGCCGAGCTGCTCCAGCTGGTCCGGCACCTGTTTAATCTGGACCACGACCCTGTCGCCGCCGACGCAGCCCTGTCTACGGATCCCCTGCTGGCCCCGGAGGTGGCGGCGGTGCCTGGCATCAGGCTGCCGGGCTGCGTTGACCCGGCCGAGATCCTGGTACGGGCCATGATCGGACAGCAAATCACCGTCGCGGCGGCACGCACGGCGCTGAACCAACTTGTTCCGCTGGCTACACCGAGCCGGATGCCACGGGGCACCATGACGCATTTTTTCCCGTCCCCCGGCCAGCTCGCCGACGGAGGGCGGGGCATTCTGCGCGGGCCGCTGCGCCGCATAGATTCGGTCATTGCCGTGGTTGAAATGCTGGCGGACGGCACCCTTGTGCTGGGCCCGGCAGACACGTTGGAATCCCTGGGCGCCAAGCTGCTGCCCGTGCCCGGCATCGGTCCCTGGACAGTGGGCTATGTGGCCATGCGGGTGCTGGGCAGCCCTGATGTTTTTCTTCCCACGGATGCGGCCGTCCGCAATGGCTATGGACTCCTGCGCGGCGACACCGCGGCACAGGCACGCTCCATCAGACCCGCGGAGCTTGCCGGCATGGCCGCACCACTGCGACCGTGGCGCTCTTATGCCACCTTGCACCTGTGGCGTGCGTCCGGTGCCGGCCCCTCCGGCAGGTCTCGTCCATGAGGTGAACTCCGTTGGCCCGCCTAAGCCCGTTCTCCGGCGCTAACGGGTGGAGACCGGGCAGA
>JBBSQT010000144.1:0-5663 GCA_038243775.1 Actinomycetales bacterium
GGCCGCCGGGAGTGGTTCAGGCGTCAGACGGCCCAACTGCGCAGGCGGCTTGCTGCGGCCCACGCAGAACAAGCGGACGCCCAGGAACACCGCCGCCCGGATGCAAGGCTGCTGCCCAGTGTCGTCGCGGTCTGGGGCACAGCAGCTCTGGCCACAACATGGCCCGGCCAAGGCCATCCCCTCGCCGGCCTGATCGTGGTTCCAGGGGCATTGGGTGTGGCGGCGCTGTTGCTGATGTGTCACCGTTGCAGCAACGGACCCGTGGGCAAGCTTGCGACGTCCATCACGGCCTCCTTCCGCAGGAACTTCTACCCGGCCTCATCCCGCCATTCCCCTCCCCGCCATTCCCCTCTCCAGCATGCCCCTCCCTGCCATGCCCCCCTCCACCATGAACCCCTCCACCATGCCTTGTTCCGCAGGGCACCCACCGGAGGGACGCTCCTGCTGGCTGCCCTGTGTGCGTCGGGCATCCTGGCCGTCGTGGGCATGAGGATGCAGTCGTCGGTGATGTCGCCCCTGGGCGAGGCCGTTATAAACGGCCAGGAAGTGCTGGTGGCACTGGAGGTGTCGGGTACGCCCCGCACGCTGGAATCGGGGAACGGCCCGGAGAAGGTTATCTTCGACGCCGTCATCACGCAAAGCTCGGCAGCTGGCATGACCACCACCGGGCGGTTGCCGGTGCGGGTTGTGGCGGGCACCGCATGGGCGCCCCTGCGCCAAGGCCAAATCGTGGGTGCAGCGGGGAGGCTGCAAATAGGAACGGGCACGGACAGCAGGCAGGCATTCTTTCGTGCCAGCACAACACCCCTCCCTCCACCGGTGGTGCCTGAATCAAAAGTCACGCCACCGCAAGCGCCGCCACCGCAAGCGCCCCGCCCGGAATTCCCACTGGCTGCTCCGCTTGGTGTTTCGCCGCCGTCCGGTGTTTCGCCGCCACCGGGTGTTTCGCCGCCACCTGGTGTTGCGGGTCCACCATCCGGTGTAGGTGCCAGTAAAGTGAAAGCCCCGCTCGTGGCATCCATTCGTGACGCGTGGACAGGAGCCGTCCAGGCAACGTGGCGGCCAATCTCACCAGATGCCGCTGCGCTGCTGCCCGGCATGGTCATGGGGGACCGCAGCGCCATGGACGAATCGCTGAACGAATCCATGAAGGTGGTCGGGTTGACGCATCTGACAGCGGTCAGCGGGGCAAATTGCACGCTCGTGCTGGCGTCGCTGATGTTGCTGTTGCGCTCCATGCGCCTGCCGCGGACAGTCTCCTTCGGGGTGTCGCTGGCTGGCCTGGCAGGATTTGTTGCCCTGGTGGGTCCGGACCCCAGCGTCCTGCGGGCCGCGGTCATGGGAGTCATAGGAGCCATGGCCCTTCTCAGCGGGAGGCCCAAGCGTGTGGGGGCGTTGCTGTCCGGCAGCATTGTGGTGTTGCTGCTTGCCGATCCTTGGCTCTCTGCCGACTACGCGTTCATCCTCTCCGTCCTGGCGACCCTGGGCCTCCACCTGGTGGGCCAGCGGTGCGTGCGCTGGCTGTCGGTGCCCCTGCCGTTGTGGTTGGCGCAGGCCATTGCCATACCGCTGGCTGCCCAGCTCTTTTGCGCGCCGGTCATTGTTCTGCTGCAGGCCCGGCTGACGCCCTACACCATCGTGGCCAACATGGCGGCGGCACCTGTCGTTGCCCTCGTGACGACGGCGGGAACCCTTGGCATGGTGTGCGCGCTGCCGTTTCCGGCTGTTGCCGTTGCCTGTGCCGGGCTGAGCGGAGTGGGAGCGTGGTGGGTTGCCGTGGTGGCACGCTGGATGTCCGGGCTGCCGGCGGCCAGCCTGCCATGGCCTGAAGGGGTCGCGGGGGTGGGGCTCATGGCCGTCCTGAATGCGGCCCTCCTGCTGGGGCTGGTCGCGGTGGTGGAACGGCAGCGAACCGTTGCCGTTGTGCGGCTGTTCCTGGGATACTTCCCACCCTGGTGGCGGCGCCGTTTCGGTTTCGCCAGTCTCGTTGTCCTCGCCGCGGCCGTGGCACTTGGCTGGACCGCCGCCGTCGTCCGCGGATAGGGGCAGGCTGGTGGGGATGCAGTATGGAAAACAGGGGAAGGGCAGTGGAATGGGCAGCTTGGGAATAGTGCACCGGGGTGGCACAGTAGATGCTGTGAACATTGCATGGACAGGACTTCGGGCATGAACCCGGCTGCCAAAACACCGGCCCGGCCATCGGCAGCGGCCAGCTGGCGGGATGTTCCGTTGGCGCCTGTTGTGCTGCTGTTTGGGCCGGAGGACTTTATCGCCAGCCGGGCCGTTGACGATGTGCGACGGAAGCTCAGGGCGCAAAACGCCGACCTGGAACTGACCACCATGGATGCGGGCCACTATGCACCCGGCCAGTTGGGCCTTGTAGCCAGCCCGTCGCTGTTCAGCGAACCCAAACTCATAGAAGTGGGCTCGCTGGCGTCCATGAATGATGATTTCCTGCAGGATGCCTTGGCGTACATCAAGGACCCGGCCCCGGATGTGACACTTGTGTTCATCCACAGCGGCGGCACGCGCGGGAAGAAGCTTCTTGACGCGTTGAAAGCGCTGGGGGCTCCCCGGGTGGAGTGCCAGCCGCTGAAAAAAGACGCCGAAAAGACACAGTTCGTCAGTGCCGAATTCTCTCTGGCCAAGCGCCGCATCGACGCGCAGGCCGTGCGGGCACTGGTTGCGGCAGTTGGGGCGAGCCTGTCCGAACTGGCAGCCGCCTGCTCCCAACTTGTTGCCGACACGACCGGCATGGTCAGCACCGACGACGTCGACAAGTACTACGGCGGCCGTGTCGAAGCCACGGCTTTCCGGGTCGCCGATGCGGCCCTGGCAGGCAATGCCGCGGCAGCCCTGTCGTCGCTGCGGTATGCCCTGGCCACGGGGGTTGATCCCGTTCCGCTGGTTGCCGCATTGGCCATGAAGGTCAGGACGGTGGCCAAGGTCTTTGGTGTGCGGGGCAGCTCCGCACAACTGGCCCGCGACCTGGGCATGTCTCCCTGGCAGGTCGACGCCGCCCGCCGCGACGCCGGCCATTGGAACGGTCCGGCGCTCGTGACAGCCATCAAGGTTCTGGCCGAGGCAGACGCCCAGGTCAAGGGCGCGGCCAAGGATCCGGTCTACGCGGTGGAGCGTGCCGTCACGGTGATTGCCACAGCTGCCCGCCGCTGAAGCACCTGAGCGCCAGGGCCCAATGCCCCAACAGGCAAACTTGAATTCCCCGACCGTCAAAAATGAAGGACCCCCACCAACCGGCGGGGGTCCAACATTTGAGTTGCGAAGCAGATCGGCTTCTTTTAGAGGGCGTTAACCTTCTTGGAGATGGCCGACTTGCGGTTGGCAGCGTTGTTGGCGTGCAGGACGCCCTTGCTGACAGCCTTGTCCAGCTTGCGGCCTGCATTCACCAGGGCGGCCGCAGCTGCATCCTTGTCGCCAGCGGCCACTGCCGTGTTTACTGCACGGACAGCGGTCTTGACGCCTGAACGAACTGAGAGGTTGCGCTGACGCGACTTCTCGTTGGTCAGGATGCGCTTCTTCTGAGACTTGATATTAGCCACGTTGTATAACTCTCTTTTGATACGTAAATTCGGTCGTAGAGGGCGTAGCTTGACCGTTGACAGCGGCGTGGGGATGCTCGAATTATGGTGAACGTCTGGCCAAGCTGTTGCATCCGCCGACCTGCACGGATACACACAGTCACATAGTTTACCAGATTTGGGCGTCCGGATTCACGCGACTATTTCCAGCCGCGTCGCCCGCGCAGCCCCGCGGCCACAAGCGCGAATCGCTTCGCGTCCAGGACAGCACCCTCACGGCGCATGTCCGCGGGTGCCACCTGCACAATCCTGTCCAGCTTCACCTCGCTGGGGCGGCCTTGTTTGTCCCAGGCGCCCGTGCCAATGTCGATGTAGTCGTTGTCGCCGCGCCGGTCTTTGCTGTGGTCCTTCGTGGTCATCATGACCGCCAGCAGGTGCTTTCCGCTTTTACCCACCAGCAGGACGGGGCGGTCCTTGCCCAGGCTGTAATCCTCCTCAAACGGCACCCAGGTCCACACCACTTCGCCGGGATCGGCGGTGCCGTTGGGTTTGGGTGCGTAATTGATGGTGGCCGTGCCGTGAAAATCCCCCGGGTAGGGTGCGCTCAGCCCATTCACGGGGACGTTCGACGCCGGACGTGCTGTTGGTCGGCCGGCATTCCCTGCGCCGGACTGGCCGGCGGGACGGGTGCCGGGCCGGTTTCTCGAAGGCGCTGTTCTGGGCGGTGTGCTCTTGCCGGGGGCGAGGAGGACCCGGGCCAGGGAACGAAGAAACTTGAAAACACGCTCTGAAGTGGAAGCCATGGTTTACAGAGTAACGAATGGGCGGGTTCCTGCACGCGCCGGGTTCTCTGACTGCGGGGTAAACGTGGGAGACTTGATCACTATGAGTGTCCGGCGTGCAACGTGCGGCCACAACCCCTGCACGGTTCGGCGATTTCACCGCAATCCCTGCGTTCATGCAACAGTAAGGAACCCTAGTGTCACCCATGGCCCGCACTGCCCCGGTGCCCGCCGAGACCGATCCGGCGATCATCAGGAACTTTTGCATCATCGCGCACATCGACCACGGCAAGTCGACCCTGGCCGACCGGATGCTCCAGCTCACCGGAGTGGTTCAACAGCGTGACATGAAGGCGCAATATCTTGACCGCATGGACATTGAACGCGAACGCGGGATCACCATCAAATCCCAGGCCGTGCGCATCCCGTGGGAGGTCGACGGGACGTCGTATTGCCTGAACATGATCGACACTCCGGGCCATGTTGACTTCACCTATGAGGTCTCGCGTTCCCTGGCCGCCTGTGAAGGTGCCATCCTGCTGGTGGACGCCGCCCAGGGGATCGAGGCCCAGACCTTGGCCAACCTGTACCTGGCCATGGAAAACAACCTCACCATCATCCCGGTGCTGAACAAGATTGACCTGCCAGCCGCGCAGCCGGAGAAGTATGCTGCCGAACTTGCCAATCTGATCGGTGGAAAACCGGAAGACGTGCTGATGGTTTCGGGCAAGACCGGTGTTGGTGTTGAGGAGCTGCTGGACCTGATTGTCCGCGAACTCCCCGCCCCACAGGGAGACCCCGATGCCCCTGCCCGTGCCATGATCTTCGACTCCGTCTACGACACCTACCGCGGTGTGGTCACCTATGTCCGTGTCATTGACGGCAGCCTGAGCCCGCGCGAAAAAATCCAGATGATGTCAACCCGCGCCACCCACGAGCTTTTGGAAATCGGTGTCAGCTCCCCGGAGCCCAAGCCGTCCAAGGGCCTCGGTGTTGGTGAGGTCGGCTACCTGATCACGGGTGTGAAGGATGTGCGCCTGTCCAAGGTTGGCGACACCGTCACCACCTTCCACAAACCGGCCGAAAAAGCCCTGGCCGGCTACCACGACGCCAAGCCCATGGTCTTCTCCGGCCTGTACCCGCTGGACGGCACGGACTATCCGGTGCTGCGCGACGCACTGGAAAAGTTGATGCTCAACGACGCAGCACTGGTCTACGAGCCGGAAACTTCCGCCGCCCTGGGCTTCGGCTTCCGTGTCGGCTTCCTGGGCCTGTTGCACCTGGAAATCACGCGTGAGCGGCTGGAGCGCGAACATAATCTTGATTTGATCTCCACTGCACC
>JBBSQT010000145.1:0-5650 GCA_038243775.1 Actinomycetales bacterium
CAAGGTGCTGGTCGCGGATGACCAGCCGCTCATGCGTCTTGCGCTGATGATGTTTGTCAACGCCGCTGCTGGCATGCAGACCGTGGGCGAGGCTTCCGACGGCCAGGCAGCTGTCCAACAATGCGGGGTGCTGACACCGGACGTGGTGCTGATGGACATGCAGATGCCCGTCATGAACGGCATTGACGCCACCCGCCTCATTGTGGACGCACACCCCGAGGTGCACGTCATCGCCGTCACCACTTTTTCCTCTGAACGCTACCTGGTACCGGCATTGCGTGCCGGGGCGTCGGGCTACCTCCTTAAAGACGCCGAACCCGAACAAATCATCGCAGCGATCCGTCAGGTGCACGACGGCGGGGCGGTGCTTTCCGCCAGTGTTACCCAACAGCTGATCTGCTCAATTCGTGAGACCCTTGCCCCCAAGGCCGCCAGCGGGGACGGCGGCGCCGAACCGTTGTCCGAACGCGAGACGATGGTGGTGTGTTTGCTGGGGAAAGGCATGTCGAATGCGGAAATCGCCGCCAATCTCCACCTCTCCGAAGCGACCGTCAAAACCCATATGGGCAGGATCATGGTCAAATGGCAGGTTCGGGACAGGGTGCAGGTGGTCATCAAGGCGGCCAGGTCAGGCTTGATCTGCATCGACTGACAGCATCCTAAATAGTCGCGTTAAATAATCGCGTGCCCCTGGCCGCGGTTCTCCTTTAGCCTTGTTGAGCAATTTCACCCACCGCAGCCGCCGGGCCTGTCAGCAGTGCGGCTCCGCGCGAGGCCGGATCATGGACCCCGGCATGCATCAAGAGTGCACATTCTTCGTGCCACGCATACCCGGGCAACGATGTCAGCTGGGGGGCACGTGTGGCTGGCACCATGGGGTCTGGGACGGAGCCGATCGCGACCAGCAACCGCGCCCACCCGTCCTCGGCCAAGGCTGCGTCATTCCGGGAGGGCTCGGCAAGTCCGGTGTGTTGGCGTAACATTCGTTTCCCGGCCAGGTAGCCACCGGGGCGTTTCATATCGCGCAGATGTGCCGCGTGCGGCAGAATGGCTTCCAGCTCTTCCAGGAAGGGCGCTTCCAAAGCCTCGCGCAGGAATATGGAGCGCCGCAAAGCCAGTAACTCGCTGCCCACGCTGAGTCCCGCCATGTGAGCCCACGCAAGCCGTGCTTCGCCGACCCCAGGATCTTGCGCCCAGCGGTGCAGGATTCGAAGCGGACTCTCTCCAGGGTCCCGCAGGATCTCTGCAACAGCCGGAAGATGGTCGCCGACCGTCAGATTTCCAGCGCCTTCCCATGGGCCCCTGTAGGAGATCCGGAGTCCGGCGGCGTGTGCTGCCCTGATCAAGGATTGCGCCCGGTCCGGGCTTTGAAGCCGGACACCCACCCAGCCGACACCATGTGCCAAGGCGGTATCCAGAGCTGCCCGAACAGACTGGCCGTCCCCGATCCAGTACTCACGGTCGGAGGTGGGGACCGTGTCGACAAGGACAGGGCCGCCGCCGGCGATCCGGGGGAGCGGTTGCCCGTCACCGGCTCGACGGCGGGCCAGCTCGCGTAACATGGCCAACTCCTCCCAACTGGAACTGTCGATTCGGACCCCGGTCAGACCATTGGCCGCCCAGAGCTCCAGAATCTTCAAGGGCGCCCGGTCGAGTGGATCGGTTTGGGAAAGTCGATATCCGCCAATTCCGGCAGAGGCATCCACAGCATCGGTGGTCCCGCCGTCGGCATTAAGTTCTGGGACGGGGCCACGGAAAGAGTGTTGCTCGGTCATGACGGCTCCTTGCCGGTTGTCGGACGAATTGTCGCTGGACCCAACGCTGATACAGCAGGTGCGCCGGAATCGACGCTAAAGCCGCACCCCCGGCCCATGCGCCCGCCCCCAGAACCAGACCGAGCAGAAACTTCCCCGCGACAGATGCGGTGCCGAAGCCCAGATGGTTGGCAGCATAAGCGATCGCGGGAAGGACCACTGCAACCCATAAAGGGAACCCTGCCACCAGGAGTGCAGCTGGCATGGCCACGCGGTAAAACAGTTCCTCGCCCAACAGGGTCAGGACGGAGAGTCCCCAGAACTGAGACGGAGAGTTCGCCGTGCGGGCGACGGCACGCATGGTTTCAGCCCGTCCGGGCAGGTTTAATGACAACAGTTCAGCCGGCAAGGCATGGGCGCGGGGACCCTTGTAGCGCCGCAGCAGACGAATCAGGCCTTCTTCGCCCCAAAACGCAACCCGGGCCAAACCGATGGCAGCCGCTGCGGCCAGCAGCGCAATCACCAGAGAGTTGAAGGCCCCTACCGCCGCCCATGCGATGAGAACTCCTCGGTCCAGGACTGCGGGGAACTGGTAAACGAGTGCCGCCGCACCAGTAAGGCAGGCGATGCCAAGGACAACCGGGGCGGCAACCGGCAAATGCTTCCGCCATGTGGGGCGGGCACTGCACACTGCGGCTGTCAACGCCACCGTGGTGAACACGGCAAGAGCCGTGGCCAATACCGCATCCATGGTCTCAGCCTCCGTGGCCAAGGCTGTTGGGACGCCCGAGTGCGATCAGCGACGCTATGAACTTGTCTTGTCCTGCGTATCCCAGGATGCGATTGAGAACTTCATCGAAATAGCCTGCCACGGGGCACGAACCCAGCCCCTGTGCCGTGGCGGCGAGGGAAAGGTTCTGCATCAACGCACCTTGATCCAGATGGGAAATACGGTAGCCGCGGGTCTTGTACTTCCACGCGACCTTCTGCTGGTCGTTGACCAGCACCAGCACAACCGGTGCATAAAAGAGCCACTCGGACTCAAACGTGGCGCTCACCAAGGACAGCCGCAGATCCCCGCGCTGCCGGGGTACCAATGCATGTCCCACTTTGTCGTAGACATAGTAGCCAGGTTCGATTCCCACAACATTGCTGATGATTAAGCCCAGCTCATTACTGTCCAGCCCGCCGATGCTGGGGTAAGGAAATTTTGGAAGACTGCGAACCCCATAACCGTCCTCCGTGCCCGTGGAAGCTGCGGCAAGACGCAACATGGCGGAAAGCTCTTCCACGGCCAGACCTCCACGCTCGTAGCTGCGAACCACACGGCGACCAGCCAGAACTTCGGCAAGCGTTGCTTCCGTGTCTGGTTCACAGCTGGGGAGCGGGATGCCCGACGGATCCGGAAGTGTGTAGCGAACCAACTCGGCCGGAAGCTGGGTGGTGGCTTGCTCTCCGCTGAAAAACTCCTGGACTGAGCGTTCGAAGACGCGGTGAAGCACCCTTCGCAGAACGGGGTCTTGTCCGGCCTCGGCAACATCCGCTGCCGAGGCCAGTGCTTCGGTGACGGCAGCCCTTCCACTGGTGGGCAGTGTCTCCCACTGTGCTGCCATGGCCAGCGCCTCCGTGCTGGGCCCGGCCGGTTCCTCTGTTGTCTCCTTGCCGTCCCCGGCAGTTGCCTCCGGAGTCCCTGATGGAATCGATTCCTCCGGTGCCGGTGCCGGTGCCGGTGCCATGGGCCGGGAGGCCATGCACAGCACGGCTGCCAGCGACCGTTCAACTCCGTCACAACCCAAAGCCCGGTTGGCGAACGCGTCGATGAACGCATCCGCAATCTGGATATCGATCCCACTCTGCGCACTAGCGCCAGCCGTGAAGAGGGCTCCCGCCACAACCCCGGTTGCCAGGCCAACGCTGCGCATGGCACGGTCGCCAGTGAGGTATGACGCGCGGGTTAAATGTCCGATGATAAAAAGCAGACCGTCACTGGCGGAAAGGTCGCGGTCCGGAAAAGCTGCCTGCAATTCCCGTGCCTGTACCTCAGTCCACTTCTTCTCGCGAATGAACCCTGCGGCTCCGGGCACACTGCGCCACAAGGTGCCATCGACGAGCAGCAGCACATCGACTGTGTACATTGCATCCACGGCAGCGGCATTGTTCCAGAGTGGGCTCAGAAGCTGTTGGAAACGCGGGGGCAGGTGCTGCGCATGCAAGGTCCAGCGTGATCCGTCGTTGTGCAACCGTGTGAACGCCGAAAGTGTGGTTTCGAAATAGAACTTACGTACCGTTGCCCGGGTGGCGGCATCTGGCAGGCGGCCGTAACTGGCGTGGGTGTGCTGTGAATTGAGCTGGTAGGCCTCGGAGAGGGAACCGGCCAATGAGCCAATGCGGCTGGTCGTCTCGTCAATGGTATCCGGATCCAATTCGATCACGGTGGTGGGTGGGATCAAGGTTTGCTCAAGCATGCGCTTGAGCTGGTCGTCGGGTCGCGTTCTCATGTCGATGCTCCTCAGACAGGGGATGGTTGGATAGTTACAGGAAGGGATGGCGGAGGTCGTTGCGGTTTGCCAGATCACGCGGGGTCCTGGCAAGTCGCATGACACGGTCACGGATCACGTGCATCCGTTCCAGGTCGATACGCAGGACGTGATTCTCCAGGTAGCTTCCCTTTCCCGTGAGGTGCTGCAAGACGGCAAGTGACGCGTACGCTGCAGCCAAGTCGGCAATGACGCAGGGCACTTCTGCCGTTGCCGGTACCGCCGCTGTGGCGGTCTTGAGGAACTGGTAGTCCATCCTCATGGTCCGGCCAGCCTCATCCATGGTGTCCAGGTCGTAATAGCCCACGGTAAGACCGGGGATAAAGGTGGGGCCCACCATCACTTCGCCGCCGTCAACGTAAACCAGCTGCCACGGTGTGCCCGTTTCCATGGCAGCTTCGTCGGCGTCGTAAAACAGCCCTGGATTTAAGGCGTCCGCGGCAACGACCACCAACTGGCAGTCCTCGAAGGCGGCCACCACATCGTCGACCTGCTCCACGGGACGGTGGAGCAGGTCCGAAAGCTGGCGCACCAATGCCGTGCTGACCCGACCGGTACCGACCACAGCGAGTTGCGCGGTTGTCGGGACGACGGCTCCGCCAAGTCCTGCGATTGCGTAACCGTAGGCGCTGTCCACATCACGAAGCAGCGCGTGTCCGTCCAGAAGGTGTTCGGTGAACTCGGCAGCGTCTGCTGGATCGGTGTCCGTGAACAGCGCGGCCTCACTGACGGTTCGCGGGACGGCAAAGGCTTCCGCGAAGTCGGCCAGACGGCCACGGTTCTTTGTGTCCTCGATCCTGTGCGAGGTCGTTGACCTGGAGCCGTGGCGGATAAAGACTTCATTGTCCGAACACCGCAGGATGGACACTGCCGGGTTGACGAGTAGACAGGGCTCCTCGGTGGTGGTGGGGGGATGGGTGTTGCCGGGCTGGTCGGTGAGGGTCTGGCTCATGGAATTGCCTCCTGATGAAGGGGCGCGGATGCCCTGGGTGGTGTGCTTAGGCGTTGCTGGCGTGAATCCGGGTGAATGCCTTGGCCCGAAGGGCCAATGCGGTAAAGACCAAGGCGCCAGCACTAGTGGCGATGATGGCGCCAGCCCACAAGGGGTAGGCCGGGGCCATCAGGATTCCGCCGATCAGTGAGTACATGCAGTAGGCGGTGGTGGAGACGACGCCAAACCAATGCCGAAGGGCGAGAAAGACGATTCCGGACGTCAAAAACGCCAAGGTAAGGAACAATCCGGCGTTGATTGGGGTGGGTGGAATGGCTCCGGGTACGCCGGAGGTGTTGAGAATCCCGATCACGACCAGCGGCGCCTTGAGTGAAAGCGCCCCGATTGCGGCTCGGACATAGAAGGTG